>NZ_JASCOO010000056.1:0-29257 GCF_029959485.1 Stenotrophomonas sp. PS02301 | reverse complement strand
CGCGGGGGGCGCGTAGTTGTTAAAAAGACACCGCGGCTGAGCCACCCGGCGGGCCGCGCTTTCGCGCGCGCCACGACCGGCATGGTCAGCGCGCGGCCGCCGCGGCCTTGCGACGTTTGCGGCGGCGCCACAGCGCCAGGCCCACGGCACCGACCGCCCACGCCACCGCGCCGACCGGCAGCAGTGCCGCCACCGCGCGGATCACGAACGCGATGCTGGTGGTGAAGATCGATCCGAACTCACTGAACGCCTTGCCGATGTCGCTGCGGCTGCGCTGCCCCGCCGGACCTTCGAAGTGCAGGGTGACCAGCTGTGTATCGATCCGGCGACGCTGCTGCGCAGCCTCCTTGTTGGCCTGCTCCAGCCCGGCCTCGATTTCCGCCATGCGCTGCGAGACCGCCAACAGGTCGGCCACCTTCATGTCACTGCGCTGCTGATAGGCCTGCAGCTGCGCATGCTCTTTCTGCAGCCGGGTCTGGGTCAGTGCGGTGTCGGCCACCTGCTGGGCCAGATCTTCGGCATGGGTATTGCGCGAGGCCACATCGCCGCCTTCACCGGCCAGCGCGATGATCGGCTCGACGCCCTTGGGCGCGATGCGCACGCGGATGGAGCCGGAGCGGGTTTCACCGCCTTCCTCGCCCACCTGCAGCACCGCGCAATCACCGAACCGGTTGCTCTGGCAGGCCGCGGACACGGCCTTGACCCGCTCACTGATGCGCTTGGCATCCAGCTGGATGCGGATGTCGTGTTCATACGCGAGGAACGCGCCCTCGGGAGATGCCACGGCCCCGGCGGCCGCGTCGGCGGCGTAGTTCGGCGCGCTGCGGCCACAGGCCACCAGGCCCAACAACAGCATCCCTGCCAGCCCGGCGCGGGCCCGTCCTGTCCATCCAGTCACAGTTCAACTCCAGTCAATACGGCGATCTTCACGGCGCATGGTAATCCAATGGCACGGGGACAACGGGGGCCATCGGCCCTATGCTCGGGGATTGTCCCCAGTACAGGAACACCGATGCGCCAGCATCTGCTTGCCCTCGCCCTGATCGCCGCCCTTGGTGGCTGCCAGCAGGCCGACTCCCCGACGCCCACCACCGGCACCGAAGCGGCCACTCCGGCTGGCGATGCTGCGGTCGATACGGCCTTCGCCGACCTGTCCAAGCGCGCCCTGGACACCTGGATGCAGCTGTCCCCGATCAGCGCCACCCAGATCGGCGATCACCGCTACGACAGTGAGATAGACGACCTGAGCGCGGCCGGCCAGCAGAAAGTGCTGACCGCGTACAAGGCACTGCTGGGCGATCTGGACAAGATCGACGTCAGCAAGCTCTCGCGCGAGAACCAGGTGGACGCGGCGATCCTGCGCAACCAGCTGCAGTCCGAGGTCTGGACTGCGGAAGTGCTGCAGTCGCCCAAGTGGGACCCGCAGATGTACAACGGCATGGCCGGCAGCGCGCTCTACGGCCTGATGGCGCGTGAGTTCGCGCCGCTGCCCGACCGCCTGAAGTCGGCGACCGCGCGCATGGAGAAGCTGCCGCAGATCTTCGCCCAGGCCCGCGAGAACCTGGACCCGGCCCGCGTGCCGAAGATCCATGCCGAAACCGTGGCCAAGCAGAACCGCGGCATCCTGAGCATCGTCGATACCTTCATCACCCCGCACATCGGTGAGTTGCCGGCCGAAGACCAGAAGCGCCTGCAGGCTGCGATCGAGGGCCTGAAGAAGGCCGTCGACGAACAGCAGACCTGGCTGGACAAGACCCTGGTGCCCAACGCCAAGGGGGACTTCCGCATCGGTGCGGAGCTGTACGACCAGAAGCTGAAGTTCGCGCTGAACTCCTCGCTCTCGCGCGCCGAGATCGGCGAGCGCGCGCGTGCCGAGCTCAAGCGCGTGCGCCAGGACATGTATGGCATCGCGCAGACCGTGCTCAAGGACAAGCCCGGCGCCCCGGCGCTGCCGGCCAACCCGAGCGACGAGCAGCAGCAGGCCGCGATCGAAGCCGCGCTGGAGCTGGCCTATGCCGACAAGCCGGCACGCGACAAGGTCGTTGAAGACGCCAAGGCCGCGCTGGAGCAGTCCACCGAATTCGTGCGCAAGCATGACCTGATGACCCTGCCCGATTCGCCGGTCGACATCATCCTGATGCCGGAATTCCAGCGTGGCGTGGCCGTGGCCTACTGCGATTCGCCGGGCCCGCTCGACAAGAACCTGAAGACCTTCTATGCGGTCTCGCCGATTCCGGACGACTGGACGGACAAGCAGGTCGATTCGTTCCTGCGCGAATACAACAGCCGCATGATCCACCTGCTGAGCATCCACGAAGGCACTCCGGGCCATTACCTGGAAGGCTGGCACTCGGGCAAGTTCCCCTCCACGCTGCGCGCGGTGCTGCGTTCGGGCCTGTTCGCCGAAGGCTGGGCGGTCTACACCGAGCGGATGATGCAGGAGCAGGGTTATCTGGACAACGATCCGCTGTTCCACCTGGTGCAGCTGAAGTTCTACCTGCGCACCATCTCCAACGCGATCCTGGACCAGGGCGTGCACGTGGACAACTGGACGCGTGAGCAGGCGATGCACCTGATGACCCACGACGCCTTCCAGCAGGAAAGCGAAGCCTCGGGCAAGTGGGTACGTGCGCAGCTGACCTCCGCGCAGCTGCCGACCTACTTCGTCGGCGCGCAGGAACACTTCGATACCCGCAAGGCCGTGCAGGACAAGCAGGGGGCCAAGTTCAACCTGAAGGCCTACCACGACCAGATGCTGTCCTACGGCGCCCCGCCGGTGCGCTTCGCGCGCCAGCTGATGCTGGACCAGCCGATCGAGTAAGCACTGCCTCGTTCCTCGTCAGACAGGCAAACGGCCCGGGGTGACCCGGGCCGTTTCTTTTCTGCGGGACGGGCATGACGCGACTTACGCGTCGGCAGCCACGAAGCCCCCGGTCTGCCGTGCCCACAGCCGCGCATACAACCCGCCGGCCGTGATCAGCTCGGCGTGCGTGCCGGTTTCCACGATGCGGCCCTGATCCATCACCACCAGCCGGTCCATGCGCGCGATCGTGGACAAGCGGTGCGCGATCGCGATCACCGTCTTGCCGGTCATCAATTCATCCAGGTTGTCCTGGATCGCCGCTTCCACTTCCGAATCCAGTGCAGAGGTTGCCTCGTCCAGTACCAGGATCGGAGCGTCCTTGAGCAGCACCCGCGCGATCGCGATGCGCTGGCGCTGGCCACCGGACAGCTTTACCCCGCGCTCGCCGACATGCGCGTCGTAACCACGGCGCCCTTCCCCATCGACCAGCGTATCGATGAAGGCCGAGGCGCGTGCCTTGGCCACCGCGGCATGCAGCTGCTCCTCAGTTGCATCCGGACGCCCGTACAGCAGGTTGTCGCGGATCGAGCGGTGCAGCAGCGAGGTGTCCTGGGTGACCACGCCGATCTGCCGGCGCAGGCTTTCCTGGGTGACCCCGGCGATGTCCTGCCCATCGATGCGGATCTGCCCGCTTTCCAGGTCGTACAGCCGCAGCAGCACATTGACCAGGGTCGACTTGCCGGCACCCGAGGGACCCACCAGACCGATCTTCTCACCGGGCTTCACCTGCAGGTCCAAGCCGGCGATCACGCCTCCGCGTTTGCCGTAATGGAAATGAATGTGATCGAAATGCACGCCGCCCTGGCTGACCACCAACGGCACGGCATCGGCGCGGTCCTGCACCGTCAGCGGCTGGGAGATGGTGGTGATGCCGTCCTGCACCGTGCCGATATCTTCGAAGATGCCGTTGATCGTCCACATGATCCAGCCGGACATGTTGTGGATGCGGATCACCAGGCCGGTGGCCAGGGTGATCGCACCGACGCTGATGTGGCCGCCGTTCCACAACCACAGCGCCAGGCCGCAGGTGCCCACGATCAGGAAGCCGTTGACGATGGCGATGGTGACTTCCAGCCCGGTGGTGACCCGGGTCTGGCCGCGGTGCTTGGTGGCCAGTTCGTCGATCGCCTCGGCCACGTAGGCCTGCTCGCGCCCGCCATGGGCGAACAGCTTCAGCGTGGGCACGTTGGTGTAACCATCCACGATGCGGCCCATCGCTTTGGAGCGCGCTTCGGAGGCGATCCACGCACGCTCTTTCGCCCGCGGCACGAAGTACCACATGATCACCGCGTACCCGGCCATCCACAGCCCCAGCGGGATCATCAGCCGCCAGTCCGCCTGCGCGAACAGGTACAGCGCAGTACCGGTGTAGACGATGATGTACCAGAGCGAATCGACCATCTGCACGGCCGATTCGCGCAGCGAGGTGCCGGTCTGCATCACCCGGTTGGCCATGCTGCCGGCGAAATCGTTCTGGAAGAAGCTCAGGCTCTGCCGCACCACATAGTTGTGCATCAACCAGCGCGAGCGGTTGCTCAGCCCCGGTACGATCGCCTGGTTCACCAGCAGGCTGTGCAGCGAGACCAGCAGCGGCCGCGCGATCAGGGTGATGCCGGCCATCCACATCAATGTATTCGCATGCCGGGCGAAGAAATCGCTGCCGGGCTGCTCGGCGACCATGTCCACGATGCGGCCAAGGAAATCGAACATCGCCACTTCGACCAGCGCCAACAGCAGGCCGGCGATCAGCGTGGCCAGCAGCACCGGCCACACCGGGCGTAGATAGTGGATATAGAACGGCACCACCTTGCGCGGTGGCATGCGCGCATCGATCGGCGGGAAAACCGGAATCAGCGATTCGAACCAGCGGAACATCGCAGTGCACCGAAAACAAAACAGGCCGCGATTATCCCACCGCGGCCTGCTGTTTTACTCTCACCTCCCTCACACGCCGGCGACGGGGTTCAGCCCTTGGCCTCCGGCGCGATCGGCGTCAGCAGCAGGTCCTGGAAATCGAAGCTGAAATCGGTCAGCGAAGATGCCGCCTGCATGCGGACCTCGCGGACCTTGCCGTCCGGATCGAGACTGAAATTCACGAACGCATCGGCGTTGAGTGACCGGTCGTCCCAGCGCACCAGGAAGGTATCGTGCTGCCAATGTTCCAGCGTGCCGATCAACTGCGCGGTCTTGCCAAAGCGCAGGCGCAGTTTGCCGCCCTGCTGCTCAACGAATACGTCGCCGTACCACGCGTCGCGGTAGCCGCCTGCATAGCGTGCCAGCGGCAGCGACGGCTTGGATGTCGCATCGCGTGCGGCCAGGTGCTTGGCCCAGCCCTCGTCCGCCTTCTCCTGCGACTTGGCCACGGCGGCCGCATAGGCGGCGACCCAGTCGGTGGCCGGTGCCTGCAGATAGGCATCCAGCGCTTCCATCGTGATCGCGTTGAAGGCCGCGCCCACTTCCTGGTTGGTCAACACCACGATGCCCAGCTTCTGCGCCGGCACCAGGGTCACGCGCGAGACCATCCCGGGCCAGCCGCCGGTGTGCCAGACCAGCTTCTGGCCCCGGTAATCGCTCAGGCTCCAGCCCTCGCCATAGCCGGCGAAGTTCGGCCGTGCCGCCGCCAGCTGCGGCACGCTCGGCTCAGGCACCACCTGCGGGGTGATCATCTGCCACATCGCCTGCTGGGTCTTGGCGGTGAACAGCGGCTTCCCGTTCTCCAGCGTGCCCTGGGCCAGCTGCACGTTCATCCAGCGCGCCATGTCGTGCACGCTGGAATAGATGCCGCCGGCGCCGGCGTTGTTGGACCAGGTCAGCGGCGCGACGGTGCGCAGCTGGCTGAAATCATACTTGGCGTGCCCCACTGCAGCGTTGTCGCCGGGCTGCAGATGATCGGCGTTGTAGCGGGTGCCTTGCATGCCCACCGGGGTGAAGATGTGCTGCTGCAGGAAGTCCGCATAGGTCTGCCCGGACACCTGTTCGATCACCTGCTGGGCGACCGCGTAGAGAATGTTGTCGTAGGCATAGCGATCACGGAAGCCGGCCTTCAACGGCACCTTGCCCAGCCGCTGCACCACCTCTTTGTTGCTGTAGGAGGTGGTCGGCCAGAACAGCAGGTCGCCCGCGCCCAGGCTGAGGCCACTGCGGTGCGACAGCAGATCGCGGATGCGCATTTCGCCGGTCACGTACGGATCGGACATGCGGAAGCCGGGCAGATGATCGATCACGCGATCGTCCATCTTCAGCTTGCCCTGCTCGGCCAGCAGATTCAGCGAGGTGGCGGTGAACGCCTTGGTATTGGAGGCGATCGCAAACAGCGTATCGG
Organism: Stenotrophomonas sp. PS02301; assembly: GCF_029959485.1. NCBI lineage: Bacteria > Pseudomonadati > Pseudomonadota > Gammaproteobacteria > Lysobacterales > Lysobacteraceae > Stenotrophomonas > Stenotrophomonas sp. PS02301. The sequence goes on along the minus strand of NZ_JASCOO010000056.1, from coordinate 23,072 downwards.
CCTGCACCGGGTCCGGCTTGCCCAGCTCGCGCACCCCGTAGCCGCGCTCCATCACCACCTTGCCATCCTTGACCACCGCCACGGCGATGCCGGGGATGTCGAACTCGCTGCGGGCGCGTTCGATGGTGGCGTCCAGCCGCTGCAGTTCGGCCGGCACGGCGGCCGATGCCAAGGGTGCGCATGCCAGCAGCACGGCGCCTCCGATCCAGGATGTATTCAAGCAGTGTCTCCGGTTGCGTGTGGCGGGGGCGTCGAGGGTGCCGATGCCCCGGTTTCGCACGATGGTAACGCGGCCCGGATCAGGCTCGCCTGTGCCAGAAGGAGGCCCGCCATGACCGCGCCCGCCGAGACCATCGCCACCGTCATTCCCTGCCTGCGCTACCGCGATGCGCACGCCGCCATTGCCTGGCTGCAGCGCGCGTTCGGCTTCCAGAAACAGGCGGTCTACGCCGATGGCGATACCGTTCACCACGCCCAGCTGGTCTACGGCCACGGCATGATCATGCTCGGCTCGGTCGACAACGACAGTGAGTGGGGCCGCTACAGCGTCCACCCGGACGAGGTCGGCGGTCGCCAGACCCAGAGCGCCTGCGTGATCGTCGCCGATCCGGATGCGCATCATGCGCGCGCCGTTGCCGCCGGCGCGCAGATCGTCATGGACATCGCCGACCAGCCCTATGGCGGCCGCGGCTATGCCTGCCGCGATCTGGAAGGCTACCTGTGGTGGTTCGGCAGCTACGACCCATGGGTCGACCACGCGGACGGCGCATGAGCGCTGCGGCCGGCTCCATCCGCACGGGTATCGGTGGCTGGGTCTTCCCGGCGTGGCGCGCCGGCACGTTCTATCCGGCTGGATTGCCGCAGCGCGAAGAACTGGCCTACGCCAGCCAGCAGTTGGGCTGCATCGAGATCAACAGCACGTTCTATCGCGCGCAGAAGCCGGCCATCTATGCCCAGTGGCGCGCGCAGACGCCCGAGGGCTTCCGTTTCTCGGCCAAGGCGCCACGCACGATCACCCAGACCCATGACCTGACTACGGTGGGCGAACGTGCCGAACGTTTCATCGAGGGCATCCGCGTTCTGGAGGACCGGCTGGGGCCACTGATCTGGCAGTTCGGCGACAGCCATCCCGCCGGTGCGGCCGAATTCGATCGGTTCCTGGGCATGCTGCCGCGCAAGGTCGACGGCCACCGCCTGCAGCACGCACTGGAGGTGCGCAACCCCGCGGCATGGACGCCGGCGCTGCTGACCGCTGCCCGTGCGCACGGTGCCGCGCTGGTGTTCAGTGGCTCGGATGAGTACCCCAGTTTCGCCGACCCCACCGCCGACTTCATCTATGCGCGATTGATGCACTCACGCGCGAACCTGCGTGCCGGCTACCCGGCACGGGCGCTGGAACAGTGGTGCCTGCGTGCGATGCGCTGGGCCCGCGGCGAAGACAACCCGGACCTGCCCCACCTGGCTGCCGAACTCCCCGCGCAGCCACCGCGCGAGGTGTATGTGCTGTTCATCGGTGCGGCCAAACAGCGCAATCCCGGCGCGGCGATGGCGCTGCGCGATCAGCTGCAGCTGCTCGGCGGCAGCTGATGCGTTACCGGTTCCGGCGGCGCGCGGCCAAGGCTCCATCCAGCCACCACAGCAGCGCACCGCACACGACGAATACCACCCCCACGGACAGCGCATTGCGCGCGACCAGCGCGATGCCCAGCGCGCGCAGGTCCAGGAAGGGATACGGGTACTGCCCACTGAGCCGCCCGACCAGCAGGGCCCAGCCAAGGTAGACCGTCGGGAACGCCAGTGCGCTGAGCAACCCACGCCTATGCAGGCCGCCATGCGGCCCGGCCAGCCAGCCAAGCAGATACAGCACCGGCACCGCGTAATGCAGACCCGTATCGGCCCACCACTGTGCGCCCTGCGGGTCCCACAACGGAGCCAGGAGGGTCACGTAGATCAACCCGGTGATGCCGATAAACAGCGCCACGGCCGCGCGTGGGACCGGGCCGGCCAGCCCGTCACGGCGGCCGCGGGCCAGTGCCAGGCAGACGGCGGCAACGCCGATGTTGCTCAGGATGGTGAAGTAGCCCAGGTAGCGCAGCGTCGCGTCCGCAGCACCCAGGCCCGGTGTGTCGAGCAGCAACGTGTACTGCAGCAGCAGTGCCGCCACGGCGATCACCGCAGTGAGGCCGGCCAAGGTGCGAAGGGTGCGGGGCAGTCCGGCGGGGACAGGGGCGATAGGCAGGCGTGTCATCGCTGCAGAATGCCACGCCCCCGCGCTGGATCGCGTGGAAAGCATCCTTCGCGGCGCGGCGTGTCGCACAATAGGCGGATGCCGATGACCGATACCCGCAGAGCCCTGCTGCAAATCCATTTCTGTGTGCTGCTGTGGGGCGTCACCGCCATCCTTGGCAAGCTGATCACCCTGCCCGCGCTGCCGCTGGTGTGGTGGCGCATGTTGCTGGTGGTGGCGATGCTGGCCCTGGTGCCGCGCGTGTGGCGCGGGCTGCGCCAGCTGTCGCCGCGGCTGGTGGCCGGCTACTGCGGTGTGGGCGCGCTGGTCGCGCTGCACTGGCTCACGTTCTATGGAGCGGTCAAGCTGGCCAATGCCTCGGTGGCGGCCACCTGCATCGCGCTGGCGCCGGTGTTCACCGCGGTGATCGAGCCCTGGGTGGCCAAGCGCCCCTTCCAGTTCCGTGAGCTGGCCTTCGGGATCCTGGTCCTGCCGGGCGTCGCGCTGGTGGTGGGCGGCGTGCCCGATGGCATGCGCCTGGGCGTGCTGATCGGCGCGCTGTCGGCGCTGCTGGTGGCGATCTTCGGCTCACTCAACAAGCGCCTGGTCAGCCATGCCGACCCGCTCACCGTGACCGCGCTGGAACTCGGTGCGGGCACGCTCACCCTGACCCTGCTGGCGCCGGTACTGCCCTTCCTGCTGCCCGCCCTGGCCAGCGACCTGTGGGTGATCCCGGACCTGCACGACGGCCTGCTGCTGTTGACCCTGGCCGGGCTGTGCACGCTGCTGCCGTTCGCGCTCGCGCTGGTCGCGCTGCGCCACATCAGCGCCTACACGTCGCAGCTGGTGACCAATCTTGAGCCGGTCTACGCCATCCTGCTGGCGATGGTGCTGCTCAGCGAGCAACGAGAGCTGACCCCGCTGTTCTATGCCGGCGTGGCGATCATCGTCGGGGCGGTGTTCCTGCACCCGCTGCTCAACCGCCGCCGGAAGGTGCAGCACCCGGAACTGATGGCGACGTCCGAGGCACGCAACATCGCCGATTGAGCGGGCGTACCCGCCAACACCCGGTCCCTGCCGCGGATACGACCCGTGCACATCAGTCGGCGCGGATGACCCGGTTGCGCCCCTCGCCCTTTGCCCGGTACAGCGCCGCATCGGCGCGGGCCAGGGTCTGCTCGATCGCATCACCGTGACGGTGCGCGGCCACCCCGATGCTGATCGTCAACGGCAGGCCCAGCGGCAGATCGGCTACCGCCATGCGCAGGAAATCGCACTGCAGCTCTGCCGTGGCCAACGGCGTGTCGGGCATCAGCACCACGAACTCTTCGCCGCCGTAGCGCGCGGCCAGGCCATGCCCGGCGAAATGCGCGCGCAGCAGGCGGGCCAGTTCAGCCAGCACGTGATCGCCGGTGGCATGACCGTACAGATCGTTGACGGTCTTGAAGTGGTCGATGTCGAGCAGCGCCACCGCGGTCGCGCGCGGGTGACCCTCGGCATCCACCACCGCCGCCTCCAGCGCGGTACTCATCGCGCGGCGGTTGGGCAGGCCGGTGAGCGGATCGGTGCGGCTCTGTTCGGCCAGATCGGCGTTCTGCTGTTCCAGCAGTTCGTTGTACTCGGCCAGACGCTGCTCGTACCAGGCGCGATCGGTCATGTGCTGCTGTATTTCATGCGCGTACCGGCGCAGCTCCATAACCAGCGAAACCTGCCGCGACAGCGCCGACAGGGCATTGCGCTGGCCGGGGCTGAGCTGCCCGGGGGCGGCATCGAACACGCACAGCGTGCCCAGGGGCAGGCCGTCACTGCTCAGCAGCGGCGCGCCCGCATAAAAACGGATATGCGGCTCATCGACCACGATCGGGTTGTCGACAAAGCGTGGGTCGGTTCGCGCATCCTCGACCACCATCACCTGGTCCGGCTGCAGGATGGCGTGACCGCAGAAGGAGATGTCCCGGGTGGTTTCGGGTGCGTCCAGCAGCTGCCGCGCCTTGAACCACTGGCGGTCCTGGTCGACCAGGGTCACCGCGCCCATGTGGGTGCCGCACAGCGCGGTGGCGATCGTGACCAGATCATCGAAGGACCGCTCGCGCGGCGTATCCAGGATCTGATACCGCTGCAGCGCCAGCAGGCGCTGTGCTTCGTTGTCCGGCTTGGACGGCTTGATCATCGTGGCAGGCGGTGGCGTGTGCCGGATCAGTCTAGCCCGGGTACGGCGTCACGGCGTGACGCACAGCATCACCAGTCCAGCTGTTTGGGCAGCAGGCCGTTGAGCTCGGCATCGGTGAGATTGCGCCACTGCCCCGGCTTGAGCGCACCGAGTTTGATGTTGTCGATGCGCACGCGGCGCAGCTGGGTGACCCGGAAGCCGAACGCGGCCGCCATCAGGCGGATCTGCCGGTTCAAGCCCTGCTGCAGCGTGATCCGGAACCCGAACTTGGCCAGCTTGCTGGTCCGGCACGGCAGCGTGACCTCATCGCGGATGCGCACGCCGCGGGCCATGCCACGCAGGAACTCGTCGGTGACGGCCTTGTTGACCGCCACCATGTATTCCTTCTGGTGCCCGTTCTCGGCGCGCAGGATCTGGTTGACGATGTTGCCGTTGCTGGTCAGCAGGATCAGGCCTTCGGAATCCTTGTCCAGGCGGCCGATCGGGAAGATGCGCTGTTCGTGGCCGACGAACTCCACGATGTTGCCCTTGACCGAACTTTCGGTGGTGCAGGTGATGCCCACCGGCTTGTTCAGCGCGATATAGACATGCTTGCGGCCGCCGGCCTTCTTCGCTTCGCGCGCGCGCAGCGGCTGGCCGTCGACCAGCACCACGTCCTGTTCGCCCACCACCGCACCGGTACCGGCCGGATGGCCATTGACGGTGACGCGGCGTTCGCCGATCAGGCGGTCGGCTTCGCGCCGGGAACAGAAGCCGGTGTCGGCGATATGCTTGTTGAGTCGGGTTGTCATCGGCCCATTATCGGGCAAAAGGCGGTCGCTGCTGCGTTTTTCCGCGTGCCGGCGGTTCAGGCCGGCAGCGGATCGCCGGCGGTCGTGGTGCGCTCGCCGTCATGGATCTGGTTGCGACCGTTGCGCTTGGCGCAATACATGGCGTGGTCGGCCCGGCGCAGCAGCCCGGCCAGGTCGTCGCTGCCCGGCTTGAGCACGGCCAGGCCGATGCTGGCCGAGACCGTCAGGCCGGCAATGCCAAGTGCCTGGGTGACGGCCGCCACCTGCTGGCGCACCGTCTCCAGCCGCGCCACCGCGGCGGCATGGCCGGCGCCGGGCAGCAGCACCAGGAATTCTTCACCGCCCATCCGGATCACATCGTCGTGATTGCGCACCGAACCGCGCAGCGCGCGCGCCACCGCGACCAGCACCTGATCGCCGACGTCGTGGCCGAACTGATCGTTGATGTCCTTGAACAGATCGATATCCAGGAAGCCGATCGCCAGTGCGTGCGGTTCCTGGCGCGCCCGTTCCAGGTATTCGGCGAGCAGGCGCAGGCCGGCGCGGCGATTGGGCAGGCCGGTCAGCATGTCGGTATCGGCGAGCTGGCGCATTTCATCGCGCTGGCGGCGCAGCCGGCCCAGCCGCAGGTTCAGGGCATAGGCGGCCATCATCAGGAACCAGGTCGCCGACAGCTGCAACGCTTCGATCCGATAGGCCACCAGCCACTGCGCATCCAGCGCATCGGCCCCGATCATGATCCACCAGGGGGCCAGCGCGGCCAGCCCCGGCAGTGCATGCGCATCGCGCTGCCACAGCCCCCACAGGCCTGCGCCGAGGCACAGCGTGCAGGCCCCCAGGAAACTCCACTCCAGTACGAGCGCCACGATGCCCAGCCCGGTCAGCCCCCACAGCGGCACACTCAGGCCGAGCGCGATCAGCCCCCAGAGCACGAGGTGCTGCGCCGGGCGCGAGCGTGGCCACCGCCGGTCGCCGCCATTGAGCCGCCACAGGATCGGCAGCAGCAGCGCCTGGCTGAACGCAGTGAGTGCGATCAGCCACCAGGAGGCACGGTCCTGCACCGGCAACCACGGCTCGGGATAGCCACTCAGCCCACCAAGGACCGCCTGCCAGAGCACGAACACCAGACAGGCACCCACATACACCAGGAACGAGCGGTCGCGGGTGGTGGCCCAGCCCATCAGCGCCGACAGCGCCAGCGCGATCGCCACCGCGATGCACGCCGCGCGCATCAGCAGCCGGGCGGTGTCGTTCTGCTGCACCGGGCTGGGGGCGCCGAGCTGGATGGTCGGCACCCAGCGGTCCTTCAGCGGGCGGGTCCAGGACACCACGATCGGTTCGTGATCGCCGGCCTCGGGCACCACCACCAGCCCGACCCCCGCACGGAAGCGCGAATCACGGGTCCGCGCATCGTGCATGCTGCCGCAGATCTCGCGGTCGCCGTGGCTGATGCGGACCTCGCCGGTGAGCACGCCGAACACATCCACGGCCTGGGGTTTGCCCGACCAGCCGGCGGCCGGCGCCGGAATCGACAGCACTTCCTGGTGGCGTGCCAGCACATCCGGCGTACAGGCGCGCTGCGGTGTCACCTCATCGGTGGCCCCACCCAGCAACAGGAAGTCCTGCCCCACGCGCGGCGCGGCCTGCAGGCTCCAGGGCAACAGCCACAGCAGCACCAGCGCAAGCGCCATCCACCCGATTGAATACCCGCCCCCGTTGCTCACACCTGCGCCCTGCCCGCCCGTGTTCGTCCGCGCACACCGTGTCCGCAACCGTCGGCGGCGATTATCGCATCATGGCACGCCCCGCCAGGCCTCGGAGGGCCGGCCCGCGCCCACCGGCCGTATCGCCAGCTGGGTCATCCGCTCCAGCGGAATCGGCCGTTCGATCGCATACCCCTGCAGGCCCTCCACGCCCATCTGGGCCAGCTGATCGGCGACCACCGCCGATTCCACCCATTCGGCCACCACCATCATGTGCAGCTCGCGGCCGACCTCGGTGATCGCCCGCACGGCGGCACGGTTGACCGGATCCAGGTTCATGTCGCGCACGAATACGCCGTCGATCTTGAGCATGTCCGCCGGCAGTTGCCGCAGGTAGCCGAACGAGGACAGCCCCGAGCCGAAATCGTCCAGCGCCATGCGGCAGCCACGCGCTTTCACCGCGTCGATGAAGGCGCGTGCCTGATCCAAGTTGCTGACCGCCGCGGTCTCGGTGATTTCAAAGCACAGCTTGCGCGCCAGGCCGCGGTTGCGTTCGAGCAGATCGGTGACGAAGGCCAGGAAGCTCGGCTCGGCGATCGACTGCGCGGACACGTTGACGTTGCACAGGCCCAGCTGCTGCACATGGCTCGGGCACACCTGCAGGTGCCGGAACAGCAGGGACAGCACATGCCGGTCCAGTGCCATGCCCATGCCGTATCGCTCCACCGCGCCCATGAACTCGGCCGGCCCCTGCAGCGCGCCTTCCGGGCTGCGCATGCGCACCAGCACTTCGTAATGCAGGAACTCCGGGTCGCCGACCCGCTCGATGCGCTGTGCATACAACAGCATGCGGTTCTCGGCCATCGCGCTGGAGACATTGGCCAACCGCTCCGCTTCGCGCCGCCGCTCATCCAGTGCCATGCGGCTCTCGTTGTAGCAGTGCACCCGGTTGCGGCCGGCCTCCTTGGCCGCGTAGCAGGCACTATCGGCGGCGCTCATCAACCAGTTGACATCCGGCGCATCCGGGCTGATCTCAACCACCCCGATGCTGCAGCTCACCCGGGGTGCGCCGTCGCCCTGCTGGATGCTGACCTGGCCAAGCGTGCGCACCACCCGCTGCAGCACCTGCTTGGCTTCATCCTGCCCGGCATTGGCCAGGAACAAGGCGAACTCGTCGCCCCCCAGGCGGCCGACCCAGTCGCCATCACGCACCGCCCCCACCAGGTAATCGGAGAAGCTGCGCAGCAGCTGATCGCCGGCAGCGTGGCCGAGCCCGTCGTTGACCAGCTTGAAGTAGTCCAGATCGATGTAGCACAGCGAGTGGGTGCCGCCCTCGGCCCGTACCGCCACCAGCGCCTGTTCGAGCAGCCGCTCGATCTCGCGGCGGTTGATCAGCCCGGTCAGCGGGTCGTGACTGGCGTGGTGCTCCACCTCGCGTGCCAGGGCGTGGTTCTGCGAAACATCCTCCACCAGCGCGAACACCGCCGGCGCCCGCGCCCGGGTGTGCACCACGGTACCGCTCCAGCGCCCCCACATCAGGCTGCCGTCAGCGCGCAGGAAGCGCAGCTCGCCCGGGCGCAACTGGCGCGGCCAGTCGATCCGGCCGCGCTCGTCCAGGATCAGCTCGCCCTCCACCAGCAGATCGGCCAGCGACAGACTGAGCAGGGCCTCGCGCCGCTGGCCCAGGATATCGGCCATGGCCTGGTTGGCCTCCATGATGCCGCCGTCCTCATCCAGCTTGAGCATGCCCACCGTGGCCTGGTAGAACGCGGCGCGGAAGCGGCTCTCCTGTTCGGTCAGGTCGTTGCGCACGCGGCGCGCCAGCAGCACCGCGACCAGGGTGATCGCCAGCACCGACAGGCCACCGACGATGAAGGTCGTCATGCGCACCATCGCCGCGGTGTGCAGCAACGCGCTGGAGAACGCACGCGCCTGGTTCTGCATGCCCACATCCAGCGCCTGCACCCGGCGCAGCAGGGCCTGCTGCACCGCCGGTGTCAGTGTGCCGGCGGCATGCCCGGCCTGGACCCGGTCGGTGATGGCCACCAGTTGCAGCAGATCGTCATCGGTGTCGCGCCACAGGCGTACCGCATCGCGGAAATACGGCTGATCGCGCAGGTAGCGATACGAGAGAATCAAACGGTTGATGTCGCCACGGGCGTTGCCGCCTTCAATGAAGCCCTGGCGTGCTGCGGCGATGTCCGGGTCGGCCTGCTCGAGGGCACGGCGGGCGGTGAGGTCGCCCAGTGGCACCCGCAGCGCCTGCCGGGTCGCGCCCAGGTCAACGGCATCACCCGAGGCGATGTACCGCGACAGCGCGTGAGTGGCCTGCTGCTGGCCGCGCGACCAGTGGCTCTGGCCCATGATCCATGCCGTCGAGGCGGCCTGCAGCTCCTGGATCACCGCGGAAATCCCGACCAGGCCGATGGCCATGCCGGTCAACAACACAAAGCGCAGGGTCAGCCCCCGCATCGAATACGGTATCGCGGTGCCGCCACTCTCCCTGCGACCTCCAGACATCGCCGATCCCCCCGGGGCTGCGGATGTGGAAACTCATTCCATTGGAGCATGGTCCAATCCGCAGGCTAGGGCCAGCACTGTTGAGACGGTGCGAAACCGGCGGACCGGGACGCGGAGGCCGGATACGACGACGCCAGCCCGGAGGCTGGCGTCGCGTTGATCACCCCGGGGCGATCAGAAGTTGCGCGGACCGCGCGGCTTGAAACCGTCACGACGCGGCGGGCGGTCGTTGCCGCCCGGGCCGCTGCGCGGGCCACCCGGACCGCCCGGACCACGCGGCTTGCCCTGGCCGAACTTCGGCTTGAACGGCGGACGCGCGGACGGGGTCAGGTCTTCACCCGGCTCGACCTTGCGCATCTGAAGCTGCTGGCCCGAGACCCACACCTTCTTCAGGTGGGTCAGCAGGTCCTGCGGCATTTCGGCCGGCAGGTCCAGCACCGAGAAGTCGTCATGGATGTCGATGCGGCCGATGAAACGGCTTTCCAGGCCAGCTTCGTTGGCGATCGCGCCGACGATGTTGCCCGGCTTCACGCCGTGGACGTGGCCCACTTCGATGCGGAAGGTTTCCATGCCCGGCTCGGCGGCACCGCGCGGGGCGATGTCACGGCGCGGGGCGCGCTCGGCGCCGCCTTCGCTGTTGCCGAAGTCGCCTTCCGGACGCGGCGGGCGCGGGCCACGGTCGTCTTCACGGCGCGGACCCCGCTCGAAGCGCGGCTCGAAACGGGCCGGGCGCTCGCCACGGTCGTTGCTGCGCTCGTTGCGCTGATGCGGGGCACGCTCTTCACGGGCACCACGGACCGGCGGGGTCAGCAGGAACGGCGAATCGCCCTGCAACAGCTTGGCCAGCGCGGCGGCGATCTCGATCGCCGGCACGTTCTTCTCGCCTTCCAGGCGCTGCAGCAGGTCGCGGTAGAACTCGGTGCCACCGGCATCGAGCACATCGCTGATGCGGCTCATGAACTTGGTGATGCGGGTGTCGTTGACCGCGTCCACGCTCGGCAGCTGCATCTCTTCGATGGGCTGGCGGGTGGCGCGCTCGATGGCACGCAGCATGCCCTTTTCGCGCGGGGTGGCGAACAGGATCGCGTCACCGGTGCGGCCGGCACGGCCGGTACGGCCGATGCGGTGCACATAGCTTTCGGTGTCGTACGGGATGTCGTAGTTCAGCACGTGGCTGATGCGCTCCACGTCCAGACCACGGGCGGCCACGTCGGTGGCGACCAGGATGTCCAGCTTGCCTTCCTTGAGCATGCCGATGGTGCGCTCGCGCTGGGCCTGCTGCATGTCGCCGTTGATGGCGGCCGCGGCCAGGCCGCGCGCCTGCAGCTTCTCGGCCAGCTCTTCAGTGGCTGCCTTGGTACGCGAGAAGATGATCATCGCGTCGAACGGTTCCACTTCCAGGATACGGGTCAGCGCGTCCAGCTTGTGCATGCCGCTCACCCACCAGTAACGCTGGCGGATGTTGGCCGAGGTCGTCGTCTTGCTGACGATGGTGACTTCGGCCGGGTTCTTCAGGTAGGTCTGCGCGATGCGGCGGATCTGCGACGGCATGGTGGCCGAGAACAGGGCGACCTGGCGGGTCTCCGGCAGCTTCTTCAGCACGGCTTCGACGTCGTCGATGAAGCCCATGCGCAGCATTTCGTCGGCTTCGTCGAGCACCAGCGTCTTCAGCTCGGACAGATCCAGGGTGCCGCGCTCGAGGTGATCGATCACGCGGCCCGGGGTGCCGACGATGACGTGCACGCCACGACGCAGGGCCGACAACTGCTGGCCATAGGGCTGGCCGCCGTACACCGGCAGGACGCGGAAGCCGGGGATGCCGGAGGAATAGGTCTGGAACGCCTCGGCGACCTGGATGGCCAGTTCGCGGGTGGGCGCCAGCACCAGCACCTGCGGCTTGGTCTGGTTGAAATCGAGGTTGGACAGCACCGGCAGCGCGAAGGCGGCGGTCTTGCCGGTACCGGTCTGGGCCTGGCCGAGCACGTCACGGCCTTCCAGCATCGCCGGAATGGTGGCGGCCTGGATCGGCGAAGGGGTTTCGTAACCGACGGTGGCGACGGCCTGCATCACAGCGTCGGACAGGCCGAGATCTGCAAACAGCAGCGGCGCGGGGGATTCTTGGGACATGGGAAACTCCGAAACACCGCCGTTCTAGAGGGCAGTGAGATAAAAAAGGGGGATGGTCCGCGCTTTGGGCGCCCTTTCTTATCGCGTGCCCTGGCGCTGCTCGGTCGGAGGAGAATTCACTCACTCAGGGGGCGATGATACCGCATCGTTCCTGAAAAACGTATACAGATTCCCGGATGGATGCCGTTGCGCCGCCGGCTGGCGCACAATACGCGCCCTTTCCCGGCCCGGCCCCACGTCCGCGCCTCTTCCCAGGATACCCGCTCCATGCAGACCCTCGAATTTGAACTGGACCGCGACTACGTCGAGCTCAAGCAGCTGCTCAAGCTGGCCGACCTGGTCACCAGCGGCGGCGAGGCCAAGACCGTGATCGGCGACGGCCAGGTACTGGTCGATGGTGAAGTGGAACTGCGCAAGGCATGCAAGATCCGCGCGGGCCAGCAGGTACAGTTCGCCGACACGGTCATTCACGTGATCGCCGACAGCGACGCGCCCTGATCTTCCCGGCCGGACTCAGCGCAGTGTATCGCGCTGGGTCAGATGGGCGGTGATCAGCTGGCGGAACGGGGCCACCCCGTGCGCCAGCCGCAGTCCGGCCCGGCGCAGCAGCCGCGCCGGCAGGCGGTCATCGGTGTACAGCGAAGCGATCGCATTGGTCGCCTCGTAAAGCGGCCGCGAGGCCAGCCGGTGCCCACGCTCGTAAGCGGCCAGCCCGGCGGGTGCGGCGATGTCGCGTCCCTGCCCTGCGGCCTTGCGCAGGAGCCCGGCCAGTCGATGCTGGCTCTGCAACCCCAGATTGAAGCCATGCGCGGTGACCGGATGCATGCCGACGGCGGCATCGCCGATCAACGCACAGCGATCGCCGGCGAACGCGTTGGCATACACCCCCACGAGGGGATACGCCACCGGCGTGGCCACCGGCCGCATCGCGCCCAGCCGATGCTCGAAAAAGCCACTGATGCTGCGGCCGAAGTCGGCCTCATCCTGGCCCATCAAGGCCGCGATCTGACGGGGCGGCAGCGTGATGACGGCCGAGGCCTGGTCGCCATTGAGGGGCAGCAGGGCCATCGTGCGCCCATACCCGAACCACTCCCAGGCGGTGTGCTGGTGCGGCACCTCGATCTGCATGCGGCAGACCAGCATGGATTTGCCGAAATCACGCAGCTGCGCGCCAATCCCCAGCAGGCGGCGGGTGGAGGAGAAGCGGCTGTCGGCAGCGACCACCAGCCGCGCGGCCAGCTGGCGGCCATCGGCCAGGGTCACCACGCTGTGGGCCGGGCCCGGGCTCACGGCCGTGACGCTGGCCTGGTCCAGGATTTCCAGACCGGCCTGGCCCTGCACGCTCTGCCAGGCGGCGCGACGGATCAGATGGTTGGGCACCAGCCAGCCGAGGTCGTCCCCGGTGCGCTGGTGCGCGGCGAAGGTCAGCGCGAACGGCGAGCCGCCATCCATCACCTTGGCATCGCGCAACGGGGAAATCTCGGCGGGATCCAGCTGCGCCCACAGACCCAGCGATGCCAGGATCTGGCGGGAGGCATGGGTCAGCGCGATCTCACGGCCGTCGAAGGCGGCCTGCGCCAACGCGGCACGCGGCTGCTGTTCGACCAGGGTGACGCTCAGGCCGGTATCGGCCAGCGCGCGCGCGAAGCACAGCCCGGTCGGGCCGGCGCCCACCACCACCACATCCACTGACTGCATGATCCCATCCTGCCGTTGCGTGTCCAGCGCAGCTTAACGCCGCAGCGCCGGCGCCGTCCTTGATCTGGATCAGGCGCGCCAGCGCGGGTTCACAGCAACGCCCACAGCAGCATCACGATGCCCAGCAGCGACACCAGCCACACCAGGCTGCGCACGTAAGGCACGCCGGCGGCGTACAGCGGCAGATAGATCAGCCGCGCCCAGAAGTACAGCTGCACGGCCACGGCCGTCATCCCGTCCTGGCGCTGGGTCAGCACCACCGCCAGCACCGCGGCGGCGAAGAACGGGAAGGTTTCCATGAAGTTGCTCTGCGCCCGCTGCAGGCGGCCAGCCAGCGGACTCGGCGCCGGCATCGGCTGATCGCGCGCGGAGGCATTCCAGCCGATCCCGCGCTCGCGGGTGATCAACGTGGAAGGCGCAAACACGTGCACGAGGCCGAGCACCATCGACCACACCAGCATCTGGATCTCGATACTCATCTGCGCAGTCTCCGGCGATCAGGGGGTGGCGGCACGCACGCTGTAACCGGCCAGGCGCCAGACGCGGTCTTCGTCGAACCGGAAGGACACCAGTTCGCGCACCGGCTGGGCACTGTTGGCAAAGCGCGTGGGGAAACTGACGTTGATGTACAGGCCTTCCGGGACGGTCGCCCCGGCGGCGTACTTGACCCGGGTCACCACCGGCTGGCCGCGCGAGGCCAATGCACCGAGGCGCTGGCGGTCGGCGGTGAGCTGGCTGACAAAGGCCTGCTCGGTCACTGACTTCTTCGCCACGGCCGAAGCGCCTTTCCATGCCTCGCCGGCACGGTTGGCATCGACCAGCTTCGCGACCTGCAATGCAGCAGCGGTCATTTCCGCATCCTGCTTCTGCACCTGCGCCTGCTGCGCCGGGCTGAGTGCCGGGCGGGCGGCAGGGGCGGCGGCAGGCGCGGCGCGCGCCGGGGCCGGTGCAGGCGTGGCCGGCGGCGGTGGCGTCTGGGCCAGCGCGGCGAAAGGCAGCAGAGCGGACAACAGCAGCAGCGGAACACGCATCAGGACACCGTTGGCTGGAAGGAACTGCGCTCCAGTCTACGGGAAGGGCGTGAGTCCTCCGTCAGTTGCGCTCGGCCGCCTCGGCCGGCGCCGGCCGGGCATCGCCCAGCGTCTGCTCCACGGCATCCGGCTGACCCGGCGCGGTGGTGGCCGGCAGCAGCGTGGAGACATCGATCTCCGACAGCGGGCTCTCGTCCGGACAGGTTTCATCCGGGAAACCGAAGCGCTGCTTCAGAGCCTGCCCACAGCTGTTGACGGCCTCCAATTCACTGCCTTCGCGCTTGCACTCCTGATCGAAAGCGACCAGGAACGCGTCCTTGCGGCGGACGAACGCATCGCCGCATTTGCGCATCTGCTTGATCCGTTCCAGGTCATCCTGCACCGCGTTGGTGCCATCCAGCCCGAACTGACGCAGCTCCTCGGCGGTGAGCAGGCGCAGGCTGCGGTTGGGCACGGTCATCATCAGATCGGCTACGCCCACGGCCACGCCGTTGCGCTGCAGGTAATCCTTGACGTTGTCGTACACCTCATGGAGTTCGCGGTTGAGCTCGGCACGCGAGGTGGCCTTGGAGCTGATCCGCATCATGCGGTGGATGCCGACCTTGCCCGATACCAGCCGGTTGTCGCCGGCAGCCAGCACGAACACGCAGGCGCTGTGGCAGACCGAGCCTTCGCGCACCCAGATGGTCCAGTTGGATTCGCCGATGCGATCCCCCGCCACGATGGCGGCTTCGACCTGGCCACCACTGGAATCCAGATCAAGGATGCGCCGGGAAATACGCTGCGCATCGGCGACCACGGCCAGCCGCGCGACCAGCTCGGAGAAACCGGGATTGATCTTGCCCACATAGCGCACGCGCAGCAGGCCACGTTCGGCGCACGGCTGCAGCGCGGCATCGATGCTGGCCCGATCAAGCGCCTCCAGCGGCGCACCATCGCCCGCGTCGCCGGCATAGTCGGTATCGCAGCTGATCCACGCCTTGCCGTTTTCCAGGGCCGCGTCCGGCCAGCGCAGGTCACCGCGCTTGGGCGCGGGCGGTGGCGGTGGCGGCGCATCGGCCGCGTTGATCGAGACCATGTGGTCGCCATCGGCGGTCTGTGCCCGCACGGCCTTGTCGGCGGCGGTGACATTGCCCGGGTTTTCCAGCTGGCTGCAACCGGCCAGACCCAGACACAACAACGGCAACCACCACGACTTGAGCAACATGGACAACCCGGAATCCTTGCGAGGGGGAATGCGCGGCAAAACCAGCGCAGAGGCACAGTCTAGTGCGCGACCGCCACGGCGCGGCAACCTGTCCTGAACCGGGCGACCCGGGGCTGGCATTGGCGTCCGAAAATGGCGAGCCAGCCCTGCTCACCGGGCATAGACTGGCCCCCATGGAGACCGCCCTGCCCCTGGACCACGCCGCCTGCGAAAGCGCCCGCCTTGCCCGCGATGCGCGCTTTGACGGGGTGTTCTTCACTGCCGTGCGCAGTACCGGCATCTACTGCCGACCGGTCTGCCCGGCACCGGCGCCGAAGCCGTCCAACGTCACTTACTACCCCACGGCTGCCGCAGCCGCGGCCGCGGGTTTTCGTCCCTGCCTGCGCTGCCGCCCCGAGTTGGCCCCCGAGGCGCAGGACGCACTCAACAATGAAACGCTGCAGCGCGCGCTCGCCCTGATCCACGATGGCTATCTGCAGGACCAGCCGGTCGCCGATCTGGCCACCCACGTCGGCTTGAGCGCCCGCCAGCTGCAGCGCCTGTTCGTGGCCCGGCTCGGTGCGGCGCCGGCGCAGATCCACGCCACCCGCCGGCTGTTGTTGGCCAAGCAACTGCTCACCGAAACCGCCTTGCCGGTCACCGATGTCGCGATGGCCTCGGGGTACAACAGCCTGCGCCGTTTCAACGCGGCCTTTCTGGATGGCTGCGGGATGCCCCCGACCGCGATCCGCCGCCAGCGCGGCACGCTGACCGAGGGCGCACTGACCCTGCGCCTGGGCTACCGGCCGCCGCTGGATTTCACCGCGATGCTCGGCTTCCTGCGCCGCCGCGCCATTCCCGTCATCGAGCAGATCGACACGGACAGCTACCAGCGCGTGATCGGGCCGCCCGAGCGCCCCTCACTGCTGCGCGTGACCGCCGATCCACGGCGCCCGGAGCTGTTGCTGCACCTGGGCCAGGTCGATCCGCGTGCGATTCCGGGCATCGTGCGCCGCGTACGCCGCATCTTCGATCTCGATGCCGACCTGCGCATGGTGCACGCGACGCTGGCGCAGGAACCACTGCTGGCGACGGGTATCGCACAACGCCCCGGGCTGCGCGTACCCGGCGGCTGGGATGGCTTTGAAGTGGCCGTGCGCGCGGTGCTTGGCCAACAGGTCAGCGTGGCGGCCGCCGCCACACTGGCGCGCCGGGTGGTGGACCGCTTCGGCGCCACCCTCGAAGGCATGCCGGCGGGACTGGACCGCCAGTTCCCCTTGCCGGAGGTGCTGGCACAGGCACCGCTGGAAACCATCGGGCTGCCGCGCACCCGCGCGGCCACCGTGCGTGCGGTTGCGCAGGCGGTGGTCGATGGGCGGCTCGATTTCCGCGCCGGCCAGTCGCTGGCTGGTTTCGTGGCGCGCTGCGTCGCCTTGCCCGGCATCGGCCCATGGACCGCGCATTACATGGCACTGCGTGCGCTGGCGCTGCCCGATGCGTTCCCGGCCGGCGATCTGGTGCTGCAGCAGGTGCTCGGTGGTGATACGCGACTGAGCGAACGCGCCACCGAGGCCCGCTCGCAGCCGTGGCGACCGTGGCGTGCCTACGCCGTTCTGCATCTGTGGCATCTGGCCACACCGTCTTCGGGAGTTACCTCATGACCCTGCTCTACGACACCTTCGACAGCCCGATCGGCGCGCTCACCGTGGCCGGTGACAGCCAGGGCATCCACCACATCCTGTTCGAGAACAACCGTTACGACGCCAAAGGGCGCGAACACTGGCAACGCGACGCCCATGCACTGCGGGACGCACGCGGACAACTGCTGGAGTACCTGCGCGGTGAGCGCGTGCGCTTCGATCTCCCGCTTGCCCCATACGGCACGCCGTTCCAGCTGCGGGTGTGGAAGGCGCTGGCCGATATTCCGTTCGGCCAGACCTGGAGTTACGTGGCACTGGCGCGGCACATCAACCACCCCACCGCCAGCCGCGCGGTCGGTGCCGCCAATGGCCGCAATCCACTGCCGATCGTGCTGCCCTGCCACCGCGTGATCGGCAGCAGTGGTGCGCTCACCGGCTTCGGTGGTGGCCTGGAAGCCAAGGCTGCGCTGCTGCAACTGGAAGCACGGCACGATTCGCTGTTCGCGTAACCGGGCATACGCCGTGGGGTGGCGTATGCCATCGGTTGTCTTCGACGCGTCACCGCCACGCACTATCATGTCGTGATGATTTCCGTCCGCCTTCCACTGGCGCTTGCCGCCGCTCTTTCGCTGGCCGCGTGCGCGACCGCACCCTCCACTCCACCTGACGCCGTCGCGGCGACTGCTGTCCCGACGGCACCAGCCACTACGCCCAAACTGTTGCTGGTCTCCATCGACGGCCTGCGTGCGGACATGCTCGACCGCGGCCTCAGCCCCAACCTGTCGCGGATCATCGCCGGCGGCGTGCGTGCGGACTGGATGACGCCCTCATACCCGGCGCTGACCTTCCCCAACCACTACACGATCGTGACCGGGCTGCGTCCGGACCACCACGGCATCATCCACAACAGCATGGAAGAAGCCGAACTGGGCAGCTTCCGCCTGCATCTGCGCGAGGCCGTCACCGATGCCCGTTGGTGGGGTGGCGAACCGATCTGGGTGGGCGCTGAAAAAGCCGGCGTGCATACCGCGACCCTGTCCTGGCCCGGCAGCGAAGCGGCCATCCAGGGCGTGCGGCCCAGCCAATGGCGGGTGTACGACAGCACGGTGACCCTGCCTGACCGTGTCGATCAGGTGTTGAGCTGGCTCGGCCAGACCGACGCGCAGGCACCACGCCTGGTCACCCTGTACATGGAACAGGTGGATCACGCCGGGCATGACCACGGCCCGGAGTCCTCCGAATACGCCGCCGCCATCGGCGAGGTCGACACCGCGATCGGCCGCCTGTTGGACGGGCTGCAGGCACGCGGTCTGGCCGACAGCACCAATCTCATCGTGGTGTCCGACCACGGCATGGCCAGCGTGCCCGAGGGCCAGGTCATCGCCACCGAAGACATGGTCGATCCGTCGATCGCCAAGGACGTATCGGTCGGCCAGTCAGTCGGCTTCGCGCCGTTGCCGGGCAAGCAACGCCAGGCCGAGAACATCCTGCTCGGTGCGCACGCACACTACGACTGCTGGCGCCGCGAGGCCCTGCCGGCGCGCTGGGCATACGGCCGCCATCCGCGCATTCCGCCGATCCTGTGCCAGATGCACGAAGGCTGGGATGCGTTGACCCGCGACCGCATCGCCACACGCAAACCCGGCAACCGCGGTTCGCACGGTTACGACAACGCACTGCCCTCGATGCGCGCGGTGTTCATTGCCCGTGGGCCGTCGTTCCAGCAGGGGAAAACCCTGCCCGGGTTCGACAACGTGGATGTCTATCCCCTGCTGACCCGTCTGCTGGGTGTCCCGGCCGCCCCCAACGATGGCGATCCGGACCGCCTGCTCCCCGCATTGCGCTGAGGCGATCCCGTCGCGCAGGCAAAAAAAAACGCGGCGCAAGCGCCGCGTTTTCATGACCCGCCTGGCTGGATCAGCCGGCCTTGGCCACCGCTTTCTTGGCAACGGCCTTCTTGGCCGGCGCCTTCGTCACGGTCTTCTTGGCAACCGGCGCAGCTGCGCCCACGGCCGCCTTGCTCACGACGTGCGAACGCGAATTGCCGTAGCTGGCATTGAAGCGCTTGCCCTTGGCGGTCTTGCGGTCACCCTTACCCATGTCGTAACTCCTTAGTCTGAATGCTGCGAAATCTGATTACCCCGTACTGACACGGGTTCGGCGGGGCCGCCCTCTCAGGCGCCCCCGCGCACGATCGGAAAGCCTACCATGCGCGCTCTCAATGAGCACAGCTGGCGTCATGGACGTGGCCGTGGTTCAGGCGCAGATTCACCAGATGGGCCACGCCAACCAGCACGCCGCCCAAGGTCATCACCACCGCATGCGGCACCGCCGAGTGATGCAGCGGGCCGTACAACAGGCCCGCCCACAACGCGGTCAGGCCCGGGATCAGGAAGCCCAGCGCGCGCAGCGCGCCATGGCGGCGCCAGCCCCAGACCAGGCTGAACAGGCCCAGCAGGGTGACGAAACTCACCAGCGCCAGCTCCACGCCGTCACTCATCCAGACCGACAGACCCAGCGACGGCGCAGCCGCCAGCAGCACCGGGAGCACAGCGCAATGCACGGCGCACAGCAGCGAGCCGGTGGCACCGAAACGATCCAGCAGATGGCGAACACGAGCGAACAGGGGCATGACTTCCAGCAGGGTCGGCGAAGCGTTATGGAATAATATAACATCAATCCTGACGCGCACCCTTGCCTCCCCCCCTGACTTCCCTTCCCCCCGTCCCGTTACGGGATTCGCGCGCCCCATCATTGATATATTGTAACAATTGACCGAAGGCCCTTGCCCTATGCGCTCCAGCTCCCTCCTGCTCAAACCCCACGCCCTGTCCCTGGCCCTTGCCGCCGCGATGCTGCCCTCGCTGGCCATGGCCGCCGATGATGCCGGCAACCACCGCGACCGCCACCTGACCGAGCTCTCCACCGTGAAGGTCACCGCCTCGCCGCTGCAGGGCGATGCCGAATCGCTGGCCCGCCCGGTGGATGTGCTGGCCGGTGAGCGCCTGGACGAGCAGAAGGCCGGCACCCTCGGCGACACCGTGGCCAAGCTGCCCGGCGTGCAGAGCACCTTCTTCGGCCCCGGCGTCGGCCGCCCGATCATCCGCGGCCAGGAAGGGCCACGCGTGGCAGTGCTGTCCAACGGCATGGGCAACATGGATGCCTCCACCGTCAGCGCCGACCATGCCACCAGCATCGAGCCGTTCCTGGCCGATCAGATCGAGGTCCTGAAGGGCCCGGCCACCCTGCTGTTCGGCAGCGGTGCGATCGGCGGCGCGGTCAACGTGGTCGACGGCCGCATCGCCCGCGAACTGCCGGACCGTCCGCTCAGCGGCCGCGCCGAACTGCGCGGCAATTCGGTCAACGACGAGCGCAGCGGCATGTTCCGCCTGGACGGTGTCAGCGGCAACGTGGTGCTGCATGTGGACGGTCTGGTCCGCAACGGCGATGACTACCGCATTCCCGGCTACGCGGTGATCGATGGCCTGGAAGATCACAGCGGCCACGATCACGAGGAAGGCGACACCGACGAACCGCGCCGCGGCCGTCTGGACAACAGTTCGGTCCGCACCCGCGCCGGCGGCGTCGGTGCCACATGGCTGGGCGACGAAGGCTACTTCGGTGTGTCCGCCAGCACCTACCGCACCAACTACGGCATTCCCAACGGCGCGCACGTGCATGCCGACGACGACCATGGTCATGACCACGATCACGACCATGGCGATGAGGAAGAAGGCGACGAGCATGACGTCCGCATCGACATGGTGCAGAACCGCTTCGAAGCCAAGGGCGGCATCTACCAGCCCACCTCGTTCCTGAAGAACATCAGCCTGCGCACCGCCTACACCGATTACGAGCACACCGAACTCGAAGCCGGCACGCCCGCCACGCGCTTCACCAACCGGGGCATCGAAGGCCGCCTGGAAGCCGTGCAGGAACAAATCGGCGGCTGGGATGGCGCCTTCGGCCTGCAGTTCGGCAACAGCGACTTCGGCGCCAAGGGCGAAGAAGCCTTCGTGCCGGATACCGCGACCAAGAACATCGGCCTGTTCGTATTGCAGGAAAAGCAGTTCGGCCCGTTCAAGCTGGAGCTCGGCGGCCGCCATGACCAGGTCAAGCTGGACCCGACCGGTGATTACCGCGCCCGCACGTTCGACGCCACCAATCTCTCCGCCGCCGGTATCTGGACGCTCAACGACGCCGTCGACCTGCGCTTCGGCATCGACAGCTCCGAGCGCGCCCCGACCAACGAAGAGCTCTACGCCGCCGGCGCGCACATCGCCACCCGCTCGCTGGAGATCGGCGATGCGAACCTGAAGACCGAACGCGGCCAGCGCGTCGAGCTGGGCATCCACACCCACAGCGAGCGCGTCGATTTCTCCGCCTCCATCTACCAGACCAGGTTCAAGGACTTCATCTACCTGGCCGACACCGGCGTGGTCGAATCGCTGCCGGTCCGCCTGTGGACCCAGCAGGACGCCACCTTCAAGGGGGCCGAAGCCGAAGCCCTGTTCCATCTCTTCGAAGGCAACGCCGGCGACTGGGACCTGCGCGTGTTCGGCGATTACGTCAACGCCGAACTGGATGGCAGCGGCAGCCGCAGCGTCGACATCGCCGTCCCGCACGGCGACCACAACCACAACTACACGGTGGATCTGGCCAACACCGGCTACCTCCCACGCATCGCCCCGGGCCGGGTCGGCGCGGACCTGCGCTGGGCCAAGGATGGCTGGCGCGCCTCGGTCGGTGCCGTGCGCTACAGCAGCCAGAAGGACGTCGCCCAGAATGAAGAGCCGAGCAACGGCTACACCCTGGTCGATGCCCACGTCGCCTACCGCTGGGACCGGACCGACAGCAACAGCTACGAAGTCTTCCTTGACGGCAGCAACCTGACCAACCGCGAGGTCCGCCCGCACACCTCCCTGCTGCGCGACTACTCCCCGCTGCCGGGCCGCGGCGTGGCATTCGGGATCCGCGCGTACTTCTGATCGATTCACTGGGTGGTTGCTTGACCCGAGGGGGCCGAAAGGCCCCCTTTTTTTGAGCTTGACGAACTACGTGCATATGCACGTATCATCCAGCCACCCACCCCGGCACACGCCCATGGACCCGCTGACCCAGAGCCCCTGCACCTGCTTCCGCCTGCGTCGCGCGGCACGCCGGCTCTCGCAGATCTATGACGCCCACCTCGCCCCCGCCGGGCTCAGCCTCAACGCCTACTCCATCCTGCGCCGCGCCCCCGCACCGCGGCAGCTGGGCGACCTGGCCGAGGCGCTTGGCATGGACCGCACCACGCTCACCCGCAACCTCAAACCGCTGCTCAGCGCCGGCTGGCTCGAGCAACGCCGCGGTGACGATGCCCGGCAACGCCTGATCGTCATCACCGCTGCCGGCAAGGCCTGCCTTCGTCGCGCGCGCCCCCTGTGGCAACGGGCGCAACACGAAGTGGAAACCACCTTCGGGCCCACGCCGACCGCCCGGCTCAACGCCCTGCTCGACCAACTCGACCACGCCCTGCCCACCGGAGCCGACGCATGAGCACGTCAACCACTGCTACCCGCGCACCCGCCATGCACTGGGGCCTGCTGGTCGCGGCCTCCGCCATCCTCATGGTCACCATGGGCGTGCGCCAGACCTCCGGCCTCTACGTGGACCCGATCCACCGCGGCACCGGCGTGAGCATCGTCGAGATCAGCTTCGCACTGGCCATCGGCCAATTCGTCTGGGGCGCGGTGCAACCCGTGTTCGGGGCCGTCGCCGACCAGCGCGGCGCGTTGCCCGTGCTCATCTTCGGTGCCCTGCTGCTGGCGGCCGGGCTGCTGCTGGCACCGCTGCTGACCAGCCCGCTGGGCATGACCTTCACCCTCGGCCTGCTGATGGCCGCCGGCGCCGGCGCCGGCCGCTTCTCGGTCCTGATCGGCGCCCCCGCCCCCCGCCGGCCGGCCGCAAAGCGGTCGTTCGCCCCCCGCCGCCTCCATG
>NZ_JASCOO010000055.1:0-29353 GCF_029959485.1 Stenotrophomonas sp. PS02301 | reverse complement strand
GGTCAGACCCTGCCCGGACGCGCCGTAAACCCATCCATGGGGGCTCGTGAGCGGCATTCATGCCGCTCCAACGGTCCCGGCAGGGTCTGGCCGCCCTCGCCCGGCAGAGTCTGCGTCGTCGGTTGGAAAAAGCCAACCGTAAAAGAAGGGTCAAAGGCAGCCGACCAGCGGTCGGCACTACAGGGGCCTGCAGCCGGCGAAGGGAACGACAGCCGCCGCGAACTCAGCCGTGCAGCCCCTCGATCTCCACCAGCAGCTCCGCACGGCACACTTCGGCGTGCAACACCACGAACGGCGGCGCCGTCGGCAGCGCCGCCATCTGCGCCGCCACCGCCGCCATATCCTCCGCGCGCCGCACATACACCTTCAGCACCGAGGTCGAACCCAACGCCGGCGACAGCGACGGCCGCTGACCGCGCGCCGTATCCACCAGACTCTGCAGATTCCTCAGCGTCTCCCGCAACTGCTCATCCACCGCCCCCGTGTGCTGCGACACATGCCCCACGATCGCCGCCGTCCCCGACTGCAGCAACGGCAGGCCTGTGGCCAACGGCGGCAGCAACGCCCGCGAAAAACTCGGCGACTGCGGCCCGTACTGGCGTGGATAACGGAACGCGCTCACCTGGCGCGGATTCTCCAGCGGCAGGCCCGGCTCGCGCGCCGCCAGCCAATACACCTGCAGCCGGCGCTCACCGTCGAAACGACCAATGCAGGTCGCCGCCGGCAGTGCGGCTTCATCCAGTTCACGCAGGCCCCGCACGCGGCCCACGCAGAAACGTCGATAGCGTTCATCATCGCCATCGCCTTCGGTCACCGCGTCGAGATAGTTCCAGGTCCGCAGCAGGTGCGGATAACCGCAGCGCGACAGGAACGCGCTCATCCGCGCGTAGGCCTCGGCCGCGGCCGACTCGATATCGCTGTCGACCTCGTCGATCTCCAGCACCCCGAACAGCAGGCCGTCGGTGTGCGACCAGCGCACCCCATCGGTGGTGCCGTGCGCGACCGGCGTGCCGCCACGCCAGACCTCGATCTGCGCCGGGCCCTGCTCGGCCAGCGGTACCTGCAGCCAGCGCGGGTCATCCAGCGCGGCGTGGGGCAGGCCGAAGCCGAACACGGCCAGCGTCTGCGGGTCGGCCAGCGCGGCATCGCGCTGCGCGGCCGGGACGTAGGCCACATGGAACAACGCAGGTCCGGAGGAGGGAATAGCGACTGCCGGAGCTGTTGCGTTGTCGATCATGTTGCTCATTTCAGGATGTGAATGCTGCCAGTGCCGAGAGTGTCATGATAGCGTGCGCTCCTTTCTCGGTACCGCCACCGGTGCCAGGCGATGTCGACGGCCTTCTCTTGGTACCCATCCATCACGTTGGCGGGAATGATTGAGTTTTCTGTAATTGATTGGGCGGCGTGGGCGCCGGGCATCACCACCCGCGAGCAGTGGCAGGCGTGGGCGAACGCCCCCTGGCTGCCGACCGGTGAGGACACCCCGGCACTGTCCGAAGTGCCGGCCATGCAGCGCCGCCGGATCGAGCGGCTGGGGCGCATGGCGATCCAGACCGCCTGCTGGTGTGAGCAGCCCGACGACGGTGGCCAGGTGCCACTGGTGTTCGCCTCGCGACATGGCGACGTGGCCCGCTCGATGGAGCTGCTCAACACCCTGAGCGCGGACCAGCCAATGTCGCCCACGGCCTTCGGCCTGTCGGTGCACAACGCGATTGCCGCGCTGTATTCGATCGCCCGCGGGCATCGCGGCAACTATCTGGCCCTCGCGGCCGGCCGGGCCACGGTCGAGACCGCCTGCATCGAGGCCTTCGGGTTGCTGGCCGATGGCGCGCCCGAGGTGCGTCTGGTGGTCTATGAATCGGCCTTGCCGCCGGTCTACGCGGGTTTCGCTGACGAGCCCGACCCCTTCTTCGCGTGGTGCTGGCGGCTGGGGCCGGCCGACGGTCCGGGCACCCGGCTGTCGCTGGGCTGGGGCGCCGGTGGCGAAGACCGCCCCTCCGAGGCGCTGCCGCATGGCCTGGACGTGCTGCGCTTCCTGCTGGCCGGTGCACCGGCGCTGGCGCTGGACGCCGATGGCCAACGCTGGGCCTGGCAACGCCATGGCTGAGCGCTGGCCGGCCCGGATCAACCATGCCTGGCGGGTGCTGGGGACAGGGCTGAGCTTTGCCGCCTTCGGGATCGGGGGGCTGGTGCTGGGCGGCTTGTTGTTCCTGTCGTTGCTGCTGATCCGCGAGCCGGTGCGCCGGCGCGTGTTGGCACGCCGCCTGGTCCAAGGCAGCTTCGCCACCCACGTCGGCCTGATGCACCGGCTGGGGCTGATGACCTATGAGATCCGCGGGGGCGAACGCCTGCAGCGCAACGGCCTGCTGATCCTGGCCAACCACCCGACCCTGATCGACGTGGTGCTGCTGATCGCCCAGCTTCCCAATGCCGATTGCGTGGTCAAGCAGGCCGTGGCGCGCAATCCGTTCATGCGCGGCCCGGTCCGGGCCGCCGGCTACGTCTCCAATGATGACGGGGCGGGGCTGGTGGATGACTGTATCGCCGCGGTCCAGGCCGGCGGCAACCTGGTGATCTTCCCGGAGGGCACGCGCACCGTGCCGGGCCAGCCGCTGCGCCTGCAGCGCGGGGCGGCCAACATCGCGGTGCGGGGCCGGCTGGACATCACGCCGGTCCGGATCACCTGCACCCCGCCGACCCTGACCAAGGGCCAGAAATGGTATCGTGTGCCATCACGGCGATTTCACGTTCAGCTGGAAGTCGGGGAGGATCTCCCGATTGCCCCGTTTCTGAACGAGATCGGCGATGCGCCCAGGGGGGATGCCTTGGCCGCCCGGCGTGTGACCGATCATCTTGCCCATTACTTCGACTTCGCTGGAGACCCGACCCGTGCAAGCACTTGAGCACGAGATCAAGGAATTGATCATTTCATCGCTTTCACTGGAAGACATCACTCCCGAAGACATCGATTCCGCCGCGCCCCTGTTCGTTGAAGGGCTGGGCCTGGATTCCATCGACGCGCTGGAACTTGGATTGGCCCTGCAGAAAAAGTACGGTGTCAGCCTGTCAGCCGATTCGGAAGAGACCCGTCGCCATTTCTCCAGCGTGCGTGCCCTGAGCGAGTTTGTCGCCGCACGCCAGCCGTCCTAACGGCGCGTCAGGATTTACCCATGACCAAGAACGAACTTTTCGAGCGCATCGTCAAGATCCTCAAGGACAGCTTTGAGATCGAGCCGAGCCGTATCACGCCCGCGGCGCGGCTGTATGACGACCTGGACATCGACAGCATCGACGCGGTCGACCTGATCGTGCAGCTCAAGCCGCTGCTCGGCCGCAATCTGCAGCCGGAAGCGTTCAAACAGGTGCGCACCGTGCAGGACATCGTGGATGTGGTGCACGGGCTGTTGCCCGGTCAAGCGGCCGCCTGACGGCCATCGCTGAAGACTGACCATGGTCCGGGTACGCGTCGCGGCGTTTGCGTTGCTGTCGCTGGCATACCCGCTGGTGGTCTACCTGTCGCTGGGCCGGTTCGAGCCGCGCTGGTTGTCGCTGCTGCTGTTCACCCTGGCCGCGCTGCGCGCGCTGACCACCCGCCAGGCGGTGTGGTGGGTGGCCGCACTCGGCACCGGTGTACTCGCCCTGGTGGCCACGGCCTTCAACGAGGCGCTGCCGCTGAAGCTGTACCCGGCGCTGGTGAACGCGGTGATGCTGGTGATCTTCGCCACCAGCCTGCGCTTCGGGCCGAGTGCCGTGGAGCGCCTGGCGCGGCTGAGCGAGCCGGATCTGCCGCCGTTCGCCGTGATCTACACCCGCCGCGTGACCTGGATCTGGTGCGGGTTCTTTGTTCTCAACGGAAGTCTGGCCCTGGCCACGGCGCTGTGGGCGTCCAACCAAGTGTGGGCGTTCTACAACGGAGTGTTGGCGTACGTGATGATGGGTGCTCTGTTTGGCGGGGAATGGCTGGTCCGGCGACGGGTCAAGGCGGCGCATGCCCATGGCTGAGTGGATCGCACTGGACCGGCTGGCGCTGGCCCCGCGGCCGGGCCGCATCGTCGGCATCGCCGGCGACACCGTGGTGGAGCACCCGCAGTTCCGCGCGCAGGTGCTCGGCTGGCAGCAGGCGTTCGCGCGTGCGCCCGGCACCGACTGGGCCCTGTATTTCGATGACACGCTGAGCTTCGCCGCCGCTCTGCTGGGTGCCTGGCATGCCGGCAAGCGGGTGTTCCTGGGCGGCGACAACCTGCCGGCCACGCTGGAAGGGCTGAGCCCGTGCGTGGCCGGGTTCGCCGGCGACGTGCCGGCCCGGTATGCGCCGCTGCAGCCCGATGCGGCGGCCGATCCGGATCAGGTGCTGCAGCCGTTGGACGAAGCGGTGCTGGAGCTGGTGGTGTTCACCTCCGGCAGCACCGGCGCGCCGAGCGCCATCGTCAAACGCATGCGCCAGCTGACCCGCGAGGTGGATGCGCTGCAGGCCGCCTTCGGCGAGCAGCTCGACGGTGCGCAGGTGCAGGGCACGGTCTCCCACCAGCACATCTACGGGCTGCTGTTCCGGGTGCTGTGGCCGCTGGTGGCCGGGCGCGCGATCCAGCCGCGCCGGTTCTTCCACGAAGACCTGATCAGCGCGCTGGGCGGCCAGCCATCAGTGCTGGTGGCCACCCCGGCCCATCTCAAACGCCTGCCCGAGCAGCTGGACTGGTCCTCGCTGGACGGTCAGCTGCGCGCGGTGTTCTCCTCTGGGGGTCCGTTGCCGACCGAGGCGGCGCTGCAGGTGCGCGCCTTGATGGGCGTGGCCCCGACTGAAGTCTTCGGCAGCAGCGAGACCGGTGGCGTTGCGTGGCGGCGCTGGAGTGCAGCGCGGCCGCAGTGGCATCCGTTGCCCGGCGTCGCCTGGCGGATCGACGAGGGCTGCCTGGCGGTCCGCTCGCCGCACCTGGCGAGCGAGGACTGGTGGCTGACCCAGGACCGTGCCGTGGCCGACGACGGCCACAGCTTCCGCCTGCTCGGGCGCGCCGATCGCATCGTCAAGATCGAAGAGCGCCGCGTCTCGCTGGATGCCCTGGAGCAGCAGCTGCGTGCGCACCCGGCGGTGCAGGACGTGCGGGTGCTGGTGCTGCCGGGCGCGCGCGAGCAGCTGGCCGCCGTGGTGGTGCCGCAGGCGACCGGGGTCGCGCAGTGGGACGACGCCGAGCGCCGCCGCCAGGCGCAGCAGCTCAGCGCGCATCTGGCCCGCAGCCATGACGCCGTGACCCGGCCGCGCCGCTGGCGCTTCATCGACGACCTCCCCGTCAACGCGCAGGGCAAGGTCACCGCCGCGGCACTGGCGGCGCTGTTCCGCCCGTTGATGCCGACGGCCGAGTGGCAGCAGCGCGATGACACCATCGCGTCGCTGCAGTTTGTTCTGGATCCTGACCTGGTAGCGTTCGACGGGCATTTCCCGCAGGCGAAGATCCTGCCCGGCGTGGTTCAGCTGGACTGGGCGATCCACTACGGCCGCAGCGCCTTCACGATGCCGCCGCGGTTCGTACGGATGGACGCGGTGAAGTTCCAGCATGTGGCGCGCCCCGGCGACTGCCTGCAGTTGAGTCTGGGCTGGGATGCGGCGAAATCGGCAATGAGCTTCCGCTATGTCTCCGACCATGGCGTGCATGCCAGCGGCCGGGTGGTGTTCGGCGATGCGTGATGACACGGGCAGTGGCATGAGCAGGCCTGCCTTCGCCCCGTTGGTGGTGATTCCGGTCTACGACCACGCGCACGCGATCGGCGCGGTGGCGCAGGGCGTGCTGGCCAGTGGCCTGCCATGCCTGCTGGTGGACGATGGTTCGCATCTGGACTGCGCGCAGGTGCTCGATGCCCTGGCGCGCGCGCACGCACCGCAGGTGACGCTGCTGCGGCTGGCGGTCAACCAGGGCAAGGGCGGCGCGATGCTGGCCGGGTTCGCGGAGGCCGCGCGTCTGGACTACAGCCATGTGCTGCAGATCGATGCCGATGGCCAGCACGACACCGGCGATATCCCGCGCTTCGTCGCGCTGTCGCAGGCGCAGCCGGAGGCGGTGATCTGTGGCACGCCCGCCTACGATGCCAGCGTGCCCAAGGCGCGCCTGTACGGCCGCTATGCCACGCACATCTGGGTCTGGATCAACACGCTGTCGCTGCAGATCCGCGATTCGATGTGCGGCTTCCGCCTGTATCCGCTGGCACCGGTGACGCGCCTGATCGGTGAGGAAACCATCGGCCGGCGCATGGATTTCGACAGTGAGATCCTGGTGCGGCTGTTCTGGCGTGGGGTGAAGGTGATCAATGTGCCGACCGCGGTGACCTATCCCAGCGATGGCGTCTCGCACTTCGATGTGTGGCGCGACAACGTGCGCATCAGCCGCATGCACGCGCGCCTGTTCTTCGGGATGCTGTGGCGCGCGCCGCGGCTGCTGTGGCAGCGCATCGCAGGTCCTCGCGCATGACCACGCCTGCACCTGAGAGCGCGCCGCACTGGGCCGACATCGGCGAGTCGACCTCGGCCGCCGGCGTGCTGTTTCTGTGCTGGGTGCACCGCTGGTTCGGGCGCTGGCCGTTCCGCCTGTGCGTCTACCCGGTGGTGCTCTGCCACTGGTTGACCAACCGGGTTGCACGCCAATCCTCGCTGCAGTACCTGCAGCGTCTACAGGCGCATACCGGCGTGTTTTCCGCACCGCCGGGCCGCTGGCAGAGCCTGAAGCACTTCGCGCTGTTTGCCGACACCATGCTCGACAAGCTGCTGGGCCTGGGCGGTCGCTACCCACCCGAGCGCATCTATCTGCAGCGCGACCTGGTGCTGGACAAGATCGCGCGCCGTGAAGGCGGCCTGATCCTCACCGCGCACATCGGGTGCCTGGAGTTGTGCCAGGTGCTGGCTGAGCAGGTGCCCGGCTTCCACATCACCGTGCTGGTGCACACCGCGCACGCGCAGCGTTTCAACCGGCTGATGCAGCGGCTCGATCCGCTGGCCTCGGTGGAACTGCTGCAGGTCACGGACATGGGCCCGGCCACCGCGGTCGAGCTGCAGCGCCGGGTCGAGGCGGGTGGCTTCGTGGCCATCGTCGGCGATCGCGTGCCGCTGCGCGGCGGTCGCACGGTACCGGCCTCGTTCCTCGGCCACACCGCGCAGTTCCCGATCGGCGCCTATGTGCTCGCTGCGGCACTGGCGTGCCCGGTCTACACCATGGCCTGCCTGCACCACGGCGCAGGCTACCGCGTGCGTTTTGAGCACTTCACCGAGCGCATCGTATTGCCGCGCGGTTCGCGTGACGCCGCGCTGACTGCGCAGGCTGAAGATTTCGCCCGGTGGCTGGAAGTTCAGGTCACCCAGGCACCCTTGGACTGGTTCAATTTCTTCCCCTTCTGGGATCAGGCATCGCATGGCAAGTAAGGCCGATCAGACACCCTCCGTCCGCTTCGGCGATGCGCCGCTGACCATCGAAGACGTGGTCGCGCTCTCGCAGCGGCAGGCACAGGCCGTCGTCACCGACGATGCGGCATTCACCTCGCATATCCAGCGCGGCGCGGATTTCCTTGATCGCCTGCTGCGCGAAGATGGTGTCATCTACGGGGTGACCACCGGCTACGGCGATTCGTGCACGGTGAACATTCCGCCGGCGCTGGTGGCCGAGCTGCCGCATCACCTGTTCACCTACCACGGTTGTGGCCTGGGCCGTTTCCTGGATCCGCAGGAGACCCGCGCGGTGATCGCTGCACGCCTGGCCTCGCTGGTGCGTGGCATGTCCGGCGTCAGCCACCCGCTGCTGCAGGGCCTGGCCACCCTGCTGCGCCACGACGTGCTGCCGCTGATTCCGGCCGAGGGTTCGGTCGGTGCCAGTGGCGATCTGACCCCGCTGTCCTACGTGGCCGCGGTGCTGTGTGGGGAGCGCGAGGTGATGTACCAGGGGGCGCGCCGCCCGGCCGCCGAGGTGCTGGCCGAGATTGGCATGGCCCCGCTGCGGCTGCGCCCCAAGGAAGGCCTGGCGATCATGAACGGCACCGCCGTGATGACGGCGCTGGCCTGCCTGGCGTATGACCGCGCCGACTACCTGACCAGGCTCGCCACGCGCTTGACCGCGTTCAACGTGCTGGCCAGCGACGGCAACGCACATCATTTCGATGAGATGCTGTTTGCCGCCAAGCCGCACCCGGGCCAGATGCAGATCGCCGCGCGCCTGCGCCAGGACCTGCACAGCGACCGCCCGCCGCGCAACGAACAGCGCCTGCAGGACCGTTACTCGCTGCGCTGCGCGCCGCATGTGATCGGCGTGGTGCAGGACGCGTTGCCGTTCTTCCGCCAGCTGATCGAAACCGAACTCAACAGCGCCAACGACAACCCGCTGATCGACGTCGAGGGCGAGCGCATCCTGCATGGCGGGCACTTCTATGGCGGCCACATCGCCTTTGCGATGGATGCGCTGAAGAACACCATTGCCAACCTGGCCGATCTGCTCGACCGGCAGATGGCGCTGGTGGTGGACGCGCGCTTCAACCACGGCCTGCCGGCCAATCTGTCGGCCGCCACCGGTGAGCGTGCAGCGATCAATCATGGCCTGAAGGCGCTGCAGATCAGCGTGTCGGCCTGGACCGCCGAAGCGCTCAAGCAGACCATGCCGGCCTCGGTGTTCTCGCGGTCCACCGAATGCCACAACCAGGACAAGGTCAGCATGGGCACCATCGCCGCGCGCGATTGCCTGCGCGTGATCGAACTGACCGAACAGGTCGTCGCCGCGCTGCTGATCACTGCCCGCCAGGGCGTGGCGCTGCGCGAGCGCGTCGGCATGAAGGCGACGTTGCACGGCGATCTGGCTGCGATGTACCAGGACCTGTCCGAGCGCATTGCCCTGATCGAGGAAGACCGCGCGCTGGATGGCGAGCTGCGCGCCCTGCTGGATGACATCCGCGCACAGCGCTGGGAGTTGTATGTCGACGCCTGATCTGAGCTGCGAGGTAACGCTGTCGCCGGCCTTCCATGACTGCGACGCCATGGAAGTGGTCTGGCACGGCAATTACTTCAAGTATTTCGAGATCGCGCGCTGCGCACTGCTGCAGCGCCACGATTATGACTATCCGCAGATGCGTGATTCCGGCTACCTGTGGCCGGTGGTCGATGCGCGGGTGAAGTACATCCGGCCGCTGCTGTACGGCCAGGCGCTGCGCGTGCGCGCCACGATCACCGAGTGGGAAAACCGCCTGAAGATCGCCTACGACATCCTGGATGCGGACAGCGGTACCACGCTGACCCGCGCCCACACCATCCAGGTCGCGGTCGACGCGGCCACCAATGAAATGCTCTACCTGTGCCCGCCGGTGCTGTGGGAGCGTCTGGGAGTGCAACCGCAATGAACCGTTTCCTGCGCACGCTGTGCGTGCTGGTGATGCTGGCCATGGTCGCCCCGGCGCTTGCCGCCACCGATGTGGAGGCCGTCAAACAACGCGTAGCCAAGGTCGACGTGCTGCGTGGCGAGTTCTCCCAGGAGAAGCAGGTCGCCGGCTTCAAGAACCCGCTTCGCTCGCAGGGCCGCTTCGTGCTGGCCCAGGATCACGGCGTGATCTGGACCACGCTCAAGCCGTTCCCGTCCGAGGTGGTGGTCACCCGGGACCGCATCCTCAGCCGGCAAAGCGATGGCAGCAGCCGGGTCGAACTGGATGGCCGTCAGCAACCGGCGATGCGCTCGGTCAACGCGATCATGTTCGCGCTGATGAGTGGCGATGCGCAGGCGCTCTCGGCGCAGTTCACGGTCAAGGTCGAGGTGCTGCCCGGCAACGCCTGGAAAATGCAGCTGACCCCGCGCTCGGCGATGCTCGGCAAGGTGTTCGCGCAGCTCACCCTGAGCGGCGACCGTTACGTGCGCGAGGTCCAGATCAACGAGGCCAACCAGGATGTCACCCGCATCCATTTTGCCGGCATGAGCGATACGCCGGCCACGCTCAGCACCGACGAGGGTCGCAGGTTTGAATGACGTGCTGACCTCGAACGGCCGACTGCAGCGCATCTGGCGCTGGCTGGCCATCGCCTGGTTGCTGGTGCTGGTCGGCCTGGGCGTGCAGCAGTGGCAGCTGTGGAAGAGCGAATCGCGGATCGACACCGACATCCTCGCGCTGTTGCCGCAGGACGCGCATGACCGTCTGTTGTCCGATGTCACCCGGCGCATCGCCGATGCCAATGCGCGCCAGATCGTGGTGCTGCTGGGCAGCACCGATGCCGCGCAGACCAAGGCGGCCGAGGCGACCTTCCGCGCCACCCTGCGCGACAGCGCCGACGGCAAGGCCCTGCTCCAGGAGAGCGGCTCGATCGAGGGCTGGTTCGATCAGGCCCGTGCGTTCTACGCACCGTATCGCGATCGCCTGCTGACCAGCGCACAGCGCGAGCGGCTGCAGAACGAACCCACCCAAGGCCTGGCCGAGTCGGCGCTGGCGGCGCTGTACGGCCCGATGGGCGCACCGCGCCTGACCGAGTGGCGCCAGGATCCGCTGTCGCTGTGGCCGCAGTGGTGGCAGGAACGCGCGCTGGGCTCGGGCCTGCAGATGGGCGACGACGGCCTGCTGGAGGCCGATAGCAAGCACTGGTCGATCGTGCAGTACGACACGGTCGGCTCGGCGTTCCAGCTCGATGGCGAGCGCCATATCGATCTGCTGCTGGATACCGCCGCCGAGGCCGCCGCCAGGCAGGCGCCGGGGCTGGAGGTGCTGCGTGCCGGTGTGCCGCTGCATGCCGAGGCCGCTGCGGTGCAGGCCAACTGGGAAATCAACACGATCGGCTGGGGCTCGCTGGCCGCGGTGCTGCTGCTGGTGTGGCTGGCATTCCGCTCGCTGCGCCCGATCCTGCTGGTGGCCGCCTCGCTGCTGATCGGCTGCGGTGTCGCGCTGGCGGTGACGGTGCTGGTGTTCGGCAAGGTGCACGTGCTCACGTTGGTGTTTGGTGCGTCACTGGTCGGTGTTGCCGAGGACTACGGCATCCACTGGTTCGCCTCGCGCCAGGCCGAGCCGGCCGACCGTCGCTGGAAACTGCTGCGGCATCTGCTGCCGGGCCTGTGGCTGGCGTTGCTGACCAGCGCGCTGGCGTATCTCGCGCTGGGCCTGGCCCCGTTCCCGGGGCTGCGCCAGATGGCGCTGTTCTCGGTGGTGGGCCTGGCGGCCGCGTTCCTGACCGTGATCTTCTGGTTCCCGTGGCTGGATGGCGGCGAAATCCGTCGCACCGGCTTTGCCCGCTGGCTCGGCGCCACGCTGGAGCGCTGGCCGCGCCTGCATGGGCGCAAGGCGGCGATGTTCCTGGGCGTGGTGACGCTGCTGTCGGCGATCGGCATCGCGCGCCTGCAGACCAACGATGACCTGCGCAGCCTGCAGTCCTCGCCACCGGCGCTGATCGCCCAGCAGATCCGCATCAGCCAGATGCTGGGCATGCCCAGCCCGGCGCAGTTCTATCTGGTCCAGGGTGACACCGCCGAGCAGGTGCTCGAGCGCGAAGAAGCGCTGATCGACCGCCTGCGCGTGCTGGAAGCAGACAAGCAGATCGGCGGCTACCGTGCGATCAGCGACTGGTTGCCTTCGCAGAAGCGCCAGCAGGCCGATGCCGCGCTGACGGCCAAGGTCGAGCCGCAGGTGCTGGCCCAGGTCGGTGAGGCCGTGGGTGAGCCGCTGCTGCGCCCCGCCTATGCCGCGCAGGATCTGCAGGCCGAGGCCTTCCTCGCATCGCCGGCGGCGATGCCGTTCCGCCACCTGTGGCTGGGCACGGTCGGGCAGGGCGTGGCGTCGGTGGTGATGGTCGATGACCTCTCCCGCGCCGATGCACTGGCCCTGCTGGAAGCACAGGCCAAGGGCATCGATGGTGTGCGCTGGGTCGACCGTACCGCCGATTTCTCGCAGCTGCTCAAGCACTACCGCAAGCTGATGAGCGGCCTGCTGCTGATCGGTATCGCGCTGGTGTTCGCGGTGCTGTACTGGCGCTACCGCGGGCAGGCCTGGCGCGTGCTCGCCCCGACCCTGGTTGCCGGTGCGCTGACGCTGGCCCTGCTGGGCCTGTTCGGGCAACCGCTGCAACTGTTCAACGTGCTCGCGCTCATGCTGCTGCTTGGCATGGGCATCGACTACGGGATCTTCCTGATCGAGCACCGCGGCGATGCCAGTGCCTGGTTGGCCGTGTGCGTTGGCGCGGCCAGCACCTGGCTGTCGTTCGGCCTGCTCGGGCTGTCGGCCACGCCGGCGCTGCGCGCGTTCGGCTTGACCCTGCTGTTCGGCATCGGCCTGGTCTGGCTGATTTCGCCGCTGTTCCGCCCCCCGCCGCACGACGCCCCACACTGAGCGACCGCGTTTTCCTCACCTGATCTGATCAAGGATGTACCGATGAATCCGCACGTGGAACGTACTGAAATCCTGGTCATCGGCGCTGGTCCGGCCGGTTCCGTGGCCGCTGCGATGCTGCGCCAGCAGGGCCGCCAGGTGCTGATCCTGGAGCGCCAGCAGTTCCCGCGGTTCTCGATCGGCGAGAGCCTGCTGCCGCAGAGCATGGAGTACATCGAGGCCGCCGGGCTGCTGCAGGACGTGGTGCAGGCCGGGTTCCAGTACAAGAACGGTGCCGCGTTCGTGCGCGGCGCAGCGACCACCGAGTTCGATTTCCGCGACAAGTTCTCGCCGGGCTGGGGCACCACCTACCAGGTGCAGCGCGCCGACTTCGATGATGTGCTGGCGCGCGGTGCCGAGCGCATGGGCGCCACGCTGCGCTTCGGTGATGAAGTGCTCTCGGTACAGCCTGGCCGCCCGGCACAGGTGCAGGTGCGCCGCCCGGATGGCAGCGAATACACCATCGAGGCCGGTTTCATCCTCGACGCCAGTGGTTTCGCCCGGCTGCTGCCGCGCCTGCTGAAACTGGAGTCGCCGTCGAACTTCCCGGTGCGCGGCGCGATCTTCTGCCACGTGCGCGACCACATTCCGGCCGGCGCGGGGTTTGACCGCGACAAGATCCTGATCACCACCCATCCTGAGCACGTGGACGTGTGGTACTGGACGATTCCGTTCTCCAACGGCTGCTGCTCGCTGGGCGTGGTCGCCGAGCCGAGCTTCTTCGAGCGCTACGCCGGTACCGATCTGGAGAAGCTGCAGGCCATCGTCGGCGAAGACCCGAACCTGACCCGCCTGCTCAGGAACGCCGAATGGGCGGTGCTGCCGGTGCGCACCATCACCGGGTATTCGGCCAACGTCTCCTCCTTGTGGGGTGAGGGCTATGCGCTGCTGGGCAATGCCGGCGAGTTCCTGGACCCGGTGTTCTCCTCGGGCGTGACCATTGCCTTCAAGTCGGCGCAGCTGGCCAGCGCGTGCCTGGCGCGCGAGCATGCTGGTGAGACGGTGGATTGGGAGCAGGCGTTCTCGGTGCCGCTGCGTGCCGGGGTGAAGACCTTCCGTCGTTTTGTCGAAGCCTGGTACGCCGGTGGCTTCCAGAAGATCATCTACCATCCCGATCCGCAGCCGGAGGTGCGGCGCATGATCTCCTCGATCCTGGCCGGCTACGCCTGGGATACGCAGAACCCGTATGTCGCCGATGCCACGGGCCGGCGCCTGCGCGTGCTGGAGGAACTGTGCAGCGCCTGATCCTGACCCTGTTGCTGAGCCTGCTGCTGGCCGCGTGTGCCAGCACCCGCATGCCCACACCGCTGGTGCAGCTGCCCACGCTGCAGCTGGCGCCATCGGCATTGCCGCAGCCGGTGCAGCTGCAGCAGCGCCTGCAGTTCCGCTTCGGCAGCCACGCGCGCGAGCTGGATGCGCTGCTGGAAGTGGACGCCGAGCAGGTGCGGCTGGCCGTGCAGGCGATGGGCCAGACCGGCGTGCGCATGGTCTGGGACGGGCAGCACCTGGAGCAGACCCGCGCCCCATGGCTGCCGCCGCAGGTGCGCGGCGAGCGTGTGCTGGACGACCTGCAGTTCGCGTTGTGGCCGGCGGCGGCGATCCGCGCCGCGCTGCCCGCCGGCTGGACCCTGCAGGAGACCGATGGCGTGCGCAGCCTGGTGCAGGGCGGCACGCCTTGGCTGGTGCGCGACACGCTGCCCGATGGCCGCGTGCGCCTGCGCAACCTGGCCGAGGGCTATGAACTGGTGATCGAATCGATGGACATGGGGCAGGGCCAAGAGTGAGCAGTAGCGCGGTCTATCTGAACGAGCTGGGCGTGATCTGCGCGCTGGGTGCCGACCGCGCCCAGGTGCGCGACGGCCTGTTCGCGGCGCAGCCCGGTGGCCTGCGCGACAACGCTGCGATCCTCCCCGGGCGCACGCTGGCGCTGGGCGAAGTGCATGCGCCGCTGTCGGACCTGTCCGCCC
This sequence comes from Stenotrophomonas sp. PS02301, assembly GCF_029959485.1. NCBI lineage: Bacteria > Pseudomonadati > Pseudomonadota > Gammaproteobacteria > Lysobacterales > Lysobacteraceae > Stenotrophomonas > Stenotrophomonas sp. PS02301. The sequence goes on along the minus strand of NZ_JASCOO010000055.1, from coordinate 15,035 downwards.
TGCCGGTGGCCCTGCGTGGCCGCAACAACGGCCTGCTGGACGCGGCGCTGGAGCAGATCCGCGCGGGCGTGGCTGCTGCCGTGGCGCGCTTTGGTGCCGCGCGTGTGGCGGTGATCATCGGCACCAGCACCTCGGGCATCGGCGAATCGGAGAACGCACTGCGTACGCATCACCGCGATGGCGTGTGGCCGGCCGATTTCCATTACGCCCAGCAGGAAATGGGCACCGCCGCGCGCTTCGTGCGCGAGCGGATCGGCAGCACCGGCCCGGCGTGGACGATCTCCACCGCCTGTTCGTCCAGCGCCAAGGCGCTGATGTCGGCCGCGCGCCTGCTGCAGGCCGGCGCGGTCGATGCCGTAGTGGCCGGTGGCGCCGATTCGATGTGCCGGTTCACCGTGGCGGGTTTCAGCGCATTGGAGTCGGTCTCGGCGGCGCGCTGCAATCCGTTCTCCGTCAACCGCAACGGCATCAACATCGGCGAAGGCGCGGCGCTGTTCCTGATGACCCGTGAGCCGGGGCCGGTGCGGCTCTCCGGCTGGGGGGAATCCTCCGATGCGCACCACATGTCCGCGCCGGATCCGCAGGCACGCGGGGCGATCGATGCGATGCAGCAGGCGCTGGAACGGGCCGGCCTGACGGCCGCGCAGATCGACTACGTGAACCTGCACGGCACCGCCACCGGCCACAACGATGCGATGGAAAGCCAGGCGGTCGCCGCTGTGCTCGGCACGCAGGTGCCGGCCAGCTCGACCAAGCCGCTGACCGGGCACACGCTGGGTGCGTCCGGCGCGATCGAAGCGGCCCTGTGCTGGATGACACTGGCCGACAACCCCGACCAGCAGTTGCCCACCCACTGGTGGGATGGGCAGGCCGATGACGCGTTGCCGGCACTGGCGCTGGTGGCACCGGGGACGCGTGCCGCGCAGCCGCTGCAGCACGTGCTCAGTCACTCATTCGCCTTCGGCGGCAGCAATGCCGTGCTGGCACTGGCCAAGGGATGAGCATGCCGCTGCCCCCCGACATCAACGCCGTGCTTCCGCACCGCGACAGCATGCGCCTGATCCACCGCGTCGTGGCCTGGCAGGACGAGTCCATCGCGGTCGAGGTGGACGTCCCGACGCAGGGCCTGTTCTGCACCCCCGACGGCGTGCCCGCCTGGGTCGGGGTCGAATACATGGCCCAGGCGATCGCCGCCTGGGCTGGGTGCCGTGCCTGGCAGACCGGTGCGGAACCCTCGATCGGCTTCCTGCTCGGCAGCCGTCGTTACACTGCCCACCAGCCGTACTTTGCCGCCGGCAGCTGCCTGCGGGTGGAGGCGAACTGCGAGCTGTTGGGCGAGAATGGCCTGGGCATGTTCGCCTGCCGGATCCTGGCGGGCGATATCGAAGTGGCAGTTGCCAACGTTTCCGTGTTCCAACCTACGGATGCAGCGGCTTATCTGGAGAGTGGAGAGGCATGACAGGGAATTTGACCGTGCTGGTGACCGGCGCCAGCCGTGGCATCGGCCGTGCCGTGGCGCTGCGTTGCGCGCGCGACGGCTTCGACGTGGTGGTGCATTGCCGCAGCCGCATCGAAGACGCGCAGGCCGTTGTGACCGAGATCCAGGCGCTGGGCCGGCAGGCCCGGGTGCTGATGTTCGACGTGAGCGACCGCGATGCCGCGCGCACTGCGCTGGAAGCGGACATCGCCGAGCACGGCACGTATTACGGGGTGGTCTGCAACGCCGGCATCGCCCGCGACGGTGCCTTCCCGGCGATGCCGGCCGAGGATTGGGATGCGGTCATCCACACCAACCTGGACAGCTTCTACAACGTGCTGCACCCCCTGGTGATGCCGCTGGTGCGCCGGCGCAAACCGGGCCGCATCGTGACCTTGTCCTCGGTGTCCGGCCTGGTCGGCAACCGCGGTCAGACCAACTACAGTGCGGCCAAGGCCGGCATCATCGGTGCCACCAAGGCGCTGGCGCTGGAGCTGGCCAGCCGCGCGATCACCGTCAACTGCGTGGCCCCCGGGCTGATCGAGACCGAGATGGTCAATGAAGAAGTGGTCGAGCACGCGCTCAAGCTGATTCCCGCCAATCGCCTGGGCCAGCCAGAAGAGGTCGCTGCGGCGGTGTCCTTCCTGCTCTCCGAATCGGCCGGCTACATCACCCGCCAGGTGATTTCGGTCAACGGAGGCATGGTCTGATGGCCCGCCCCGATCGTCGTGTCGTGGTCACCGGCGCCGCTGCCATCAGCCCGCTCGGGCAGGATTGGGCGAGCATCCGCGCGCGTCTCCAGGCGCGGACCAATGCGGTGCGCTACATCCCCGAGTGGGAGGTCTTCGATGGCCTCAACACGCGCCTGGCTGCACCGGCTGAAGAGTTCGAACTGCCCGCCAACTACAACCGCAAGACCACCCGCAGCATGGGCAAGGTGGCGGTGATGTCGGTGCGCGCCACCGAGCTGGCGCTGGAAGCGGCCGGTCTGCTCGGCCATCCGGTGCTGCGCAGTGGCATGGCCGGCGTGGCCTACGGCTCGTCCTCGGGCAGCCACGAGGCCACCGCCGAGTTCGGCCGCATGCTCCATGAGCACACCACCGAAGGCATCAGCGCCACTACCTACCTGAAGATGATGAGCCACACCTCGCCGGTGAACATCGGCGTGTTCTTCGGCTTGTCCGGCCGCGTCTACACCACCTCCAGCGCCTGCACATCGGGCAGCCAGGGCGTGGGTTCGGGCTATGAAGCGATCCGCAGCGGCAAGCAGACGGTGATGGTCACCGGCGGTGCCGAGCAGCTCGACGCCACCGCCGCGGCGGTGTTCGACACCCTGTTCGCCACCAGCGTGCGCAATGATGCGCCGCAGACCACGCCCAGCCCGTTCGATGCGCACCGCGATGGCCTGGTGCTGGGCGAGGGCGCCTGCACGCTGATCCTGGAAGAGCTGGAGCATGCACAGGCACGCGGTGCCACGATCCTGGCCGAAGTGGTCGGCTATGGCACCAACAGCGACGGCCAGCACGTCACCCAGCCCAGCGCCGGCACCATGGCCCAGGCGATGCGGCTGGCGCTGGAAGATGCTGACCTGGCTGCCGATCGGATCGGCTACGTCAACGCGCACGGCACCGCCACCGAGCACGGCGACATCGCTGAAACCCAGGCCACCCACCAGGTGTTCGGCCCGGGCATGCCGATCAGCTCGCTCAAGAGCTACGTCGGGCACATGCTCGGGGCCTGCGGCGCCTTCGAGGCCTGGCTCAGCATCGAGATGATGCGCGACGGCTGGTTCGCCCCGACCCTGAACCTGCACGAGGTCGATCCGCGCTGCGGCGCGCTGGACTACATCGACGGCGAAGGGCGCGCATTGCAGACCGACCACGTCATGAGCAACAACTTCGCCTTCGGTGGCATCAACACCTCGTTGATTTTCCGCCGCTGGCAGGACTGACCGCTGTTTCCGGCCTGCCGTGCGGGCCGGCCGTTTCCGTAAACCCCTCGCGTCCCCAACAAGGAGAAAGTTGAATGCGTCGTTTTACCCTGATGGCCGCCACCGCCCTGCTGGCTGTCGCCAGCACCGCCCAGGCCCGCGATACCCGCGTGGAGCAGTCGCTGCATGAGCTGGTCAATTCCGCCGAAGCCCGCAATGTGGGCATCGACGGCAGCGTGAAGTTCTATCTGGCCGGCGAGAACGTCAGTGTGCTGCAGCGCCTGGGCGAGGATGTCACCAACAAGAAGACCAACGCGGCCAACAAGAGCGACGCCGAAGCCTGCCGCTGGGTGGCCCTGTCGGCGCTGCGCGCGCTGCAGGACGGCGCCAAGTCGCGCGGCGCCAACGCCGTGGTCGACATCGTCAGCTACTACAAGAAGAACGAGTTCAAGAGCACCACCAACTACGAATGCTATGCGGGCACGATCCTGGCCGGCGTGGCGCTGAAGGGCACCTACGCCAAGGTGAAGTAAGCCGAAAGACCACCGCCTTGTGGGCGGTGGTCTGCGGAATGGGACGGTCGTGGGCACCGACAGACCCGCCGCGGCCACGCATTCATCACGGCGGTATGGGCAGACTGCAGCGGCGCCCAGCTGAACGACATCGCGACATTGATGAACCTGATGCTGTCGCGCGACGGAAAACCGACAGGGGACAGTGCACGCAGCTTTCACCTGTGCCAGCTTTCCTCCACAATCAATGTCATTCACTACCCTGGGCAAAGCCCTGCGGCATGCAAGCCTACGTCTATAAAAGCCAACGCAAGCAGGACAGCTTCGTCTATCTCGCCGTTCGTGATGACTTCTCGGTCATCCCTGACGCGGTGAAGGCCTCGCTGGCGCCGTTCCAGTTCGTTCTCGAAGTGGCCCTGACTCCCGACCGTCGCCTCGCCCAGGCCGATGCCGCACAAGTGCGCCAGAACCTGATCGAGCGTGGATTCCACCTGCAGTTGCCGCCGCCCCCGTTGGCGCCGGTCCGGTTCGCGCGACGCAATGACTGAATCCCAACGCCCCCGCGCTGTTGCCTCTGCGGCCGCGCTTGGTGTGCTGCTGGCCCTGGCCGCGGCCGTCGGTGGCGTGCCCGGTGCGGTGTGCGCCGCGCTGGCCCAGCCGGCGTTCGCGCTGGCGGTATCGTGGTGGCGCCGGACGCGCCCGCTGCAGTCATTGCCCCAGGTGGCCCGCCATGACGCGCCCGCGCTGCTGGCGCTGTGGTCGCTTGGCCCGCTGCTGCTGACCCTGCTGGTGGCCTGGCCGCTGAGCGCACTGCACGACAGCGGCAGCCTGGCCGCCGTGCTTGGCCTGAGCGTGGCGGTCAGTGCCGCACTGCTCGGGGTCTGGCGGACCTGGCCGTTGTGGAATGACGTGGAACGCAGCGAAGGAAGCCTGGCCCGCCATTGGCAGACCCTGGCCGGGCGCGACCTGACCGCCTGGCGCGGGTTGGCCGTGGCCGCACTGGTGGTGCTGGTGTGCGCGCTGGTCGTGCTGCCGGCGTGGCCGGGCCTGGTGTCGGACGCGCTGCATTGGCCGATCGCCGCTGCGGTCGTGCTGCTGTCGCCCTTGGCGCACCTGCTGCTGCAGGCGATCACACCGGCGACGACCCTGGGCGCGCCGATGCCGGCCGAGACGCGCGGTGACCGCGACGAGCCCTTTGCCGAGCCGTACGCCGAGCCCAAGCCGCTCGAATCGATCGGCCTGCATGAACAACAGCCGGCGCTGTATGACGCCGCGCGCAGCGGCCGGGTCGATCGCGCCCTGCAGCTGCTGCAGGCCGGTGCCGATCCGCACGGGCTGCCCGATCCGGCCTGGCGCGACCAGCGCAGCCTTGCCGTGCTCGCCGCGGTGCTGCCCGACCTGCGTCTGCTGCGTGAACTGATCGCCCGCGGCGTCGGCGTCAACGCCCCGCACCGCGGTATGACCCCGCTGCTGGCCGCCACCCGCGACAGCTGGCACGGCCGCCCCGAGGCGGTGATGACCCTGCTCGCCAACGGCGCCGACCCGCGTGCGGTGGACAGCGAAGGCAACACCCCCCTGCATCACGCCGCGCGCAGTTCCGATCCCGGCGTCGCCGCATTGCTGCGCGATGCCGCCGCCGAACTGGATGCGCTGAACGACGATGGCTGGTCACCGTTGGCCGTGGCCTGCCAGGTCGGCAACTGGCGCCTGGCCAAGTTCCTGCTGGAACGCGGGGCCAAGACCGAGCCGGCCGAGGGCACGCCCGTGTTGCTTGCCGCTGCGGGCACCGAAGAAGACGATCCGGCCGGTGTGCAGCTGCTGCTCAAGCACAAGGCCCGCGCCGATGCGCGCGACCGCCAGCGCCGCAGCGCGCTGCACGAAGCCGCGCTGGCCGGCCATGTCGACATCATCGACGTGCTGCTTGCTGCCGGCGCCAACCTGGAAGCCCGCGACGCACTGGCGCGTACCCCGTGGCTGGAAGCCGCGCGGGGTGGCCGTGCCGGCGTGGTCGAACACCTGCTGCCGCACCACCCCGATCTCAATGCGGTCGATGGCGAAGGCCGCAACGCGGTGCTGCTGGCCTGTATGGCCGAGAACGTCTCGCCGCTGCTGATCCGTCGCCTGCGTGACCTGGGCATCGCCGTCGATGTGGCCGATCCGCAGGGCCGTCGTGCGGTGGATATCGCTGCTGGCGCCGGGCGCTGGGCGATCGTCTCGCTGCTGGATCCCGCCTATCCGCTGCCTTCCGCGGTCAGCGACGGGCTGGTGATGTCCGGCGACAGCGATGCGGCCTCGCCCTCGCTGCCGGATCGCCCACCGCTGGAGCTCCTGCGCGAAGCGCTGAGCTTCGGCAACGTGGAGGGCATGGCCGCGCTGGCCCGCCTGTGTGCGCCGGAGGAACTGGGTGCGCTGTTGCACGACGCCGAACTGGCGCTGGATCCGCAGGCGCTGGACTGGCTGCTCGCGCACGGCGCGGCGCCGGAAGTCCTGGATGCCTGCGGGGATACCCCGATGTTCGCGCTGCTGGCGCGGGGCATCGACGCGGTGCCGGCGCTGCAGGTGCTGCTGCGCCGTGGCCTGTCCCCGGCCGGTCGCGGTGGCCTGGCACGCCTGCTGAGCGCCTGCGCCCAGCACGACCACGCCTCGCGCGGGCTGGAACAGCTTGCGCTTGAACTGCTCGACCGCGGCGCGGATCCGTTCGCGCCATCGCCGGCCGGCGATCCGCCGCTGTCGCTGGCCGTGCGGCTGGGCTGGCTGCGGCTGCAGCAGGCCCTGCTCACTCAAGGCGTGGACCGCGAAGCACGCGACAGCCATGGCATGACCGCCCTGCATCTGGCCACCGCGCTCGCGCGCGAAGGCTCGATCAAGCTGCTGGTGCAGCAGGGCGCCTCACCCGAAGCCCGCGCCGCCGACGGCCAGACCCCTCTGGGCGTGGCGCTGTCGATCGGCCGCCGCGATCTGGCCGACTGGCTGGACTGGCGGGTGTGGCCGCTGCCGCGCCGCGCGCTGCGCGACGGCGACCTGCCGGCGGCCGCGATGGCCGGTGACGCCGATGCCGTACGTCGCCTGATCGATCTCGGTTTCGCCGTTGATGTGGTCGACGCCCAAGGCTGCACCGCGCTGCTGCGTGCCGCCGGGGGCGGGCACCTGGCCGTGGTCGACCTGCTGCTCACCCGTGGCGCGAATCCGCAGCACGCCGCGGCCAGCGGTGCGACGCCCCTGTCGGCGGCGGTCAGCATGCGCCAGATCGATATCGTCTCGGCCCTGCTCGATGCCGGTGCCGAACTGGAATACCGCCTGCCGGGCGGCGTCACCGTGCTGATGCTTGCCTCGGCGCTGGGCCTGCCCGACATCGTCTCGCGCCTGCTCACCGCCGGTGCCAACGTGCACGCGGGCGATGCCCAGCAGCTTGGCCCGTTGCACTGCGCTGCGCTGTACGGTTTCAGTGCGCGCGACCGCGCGCGACTGCTGGCCCTGCTCGACACCCTGCTGCTGGCCGGTGCCGAACCGGACCTGGCCGCCGCCGGCTCGGTCACGCCGCTGCTGCTGCTGCTTGGCGCACGCGCCGAACCGGGTACCGCCTGCGATGAGCAGATCGTGCTCGCCGCGGTGGAACGCCTGCTCGACGAAGACGTTTCGCTGGAGGTGCGCGATCCGCGCGGTTTCGGTCCGCTGCATCTGGCGGCGCTGCACGGCCTGCCGCTGCTGGTACAGCGCCTGCTGCGTGCCGGCGCCGACCCGGACGTGCGCGATGCGCTCAACCGCAGCCCGCGCGAGATCGCGGTGATGCGCGGCTTCATCGACGTCGCCGGGGAGTTCGAACCGCTGGTGCCGGGCGTGTCTTCGATGGCCCGGTTCCTGCGCGATAACGGCTGAGCCCCGCCTGGTAGTGCCGGCCGCTGGCCGGCAGCGCTCAATGAGGCACGGGCAGGTGCACCTGCAGGTTCATCAACGCGGTGGGTTGCCGTCCACACCCTTCCCCTCACTCTCCGCATCCGCCTCGAACAGATGCATCAGGTCCGCGCGCGCATCGCGCGAGGTCTGGATCACCGCCGCCTCGTCGTCGTAGACCAGGTACTGATCGCGCAGCAGCTTCTCGTCGTGCTCGCGGAAGCGCTGCACATGGCTGCGTGCGGTTTCCACCGACATGCCCAGCGCGATCAGCATCCGTTCGCTCAGTTCCAGGCTCGTCCCGAACACCTCGCGGAACGGCTCGGCGGACATGTCCATCAGCCGCCACGCATGCTGGCGGTTACGCGCGCGCACCAGCACCACCGCATCGGGATACATGCGCCGGATCAGCCGCGTGGCCCGCATGTTGGCGTCTGGATCATCCAGCGTGACCACGTAGACGCGGATGTGCTCGCCGCCGGCGGCGCGCAGCATTTCCGGCCGGGTCGGGTCGCCGTAATAGAGCTTGTTGCCGAAGCGGCGCAGGTCCGAGACCGTATCCGGATTGGATTCCAGCGCCACGAACGGGATCTTCTGCGCGGTCAGCAGGCGCGCGACCACCTGGCCGAAGCGGCCCATGCCGGCGATCATCACCTGAGGCTGCACATCGGTGATGTCGACCTTGTCGGCGGGCTGGGCAGGCGTCTTGGGGCCCTCGTCGCGGCCCAGCAGGCGGATCAGGCCGATCATCAGCAGCGGCGTGATCGCCATCGACAGGCCGACAATCGCCACCAGCCGATCATGGTTGGCGTTGCCAAGCAGGTGCGCGCGCTGGGCCTCGTTGAACACCACGAACGCGAACTCGCCGCCCAGCCACAGCACGCTGCCCAGCAGCACCGCGTGGCGGGTCCGCAGCTTGGCCAGCTTGCCGATGCCGAACAGCAGGCCGAACTTGACCACCAGCAGGATCGCCACGCCTGCCGCGATCATCATCGGCTCGGCGACGATGCGGTCCAGGTCGATGCCCATGCCCACGGCGATGAAGAACAGGCCGAGCAGCAGGCCCTTGAACGGCTCGATCTGCGATTCCAGCTCGTGGCGGAATTCCGAATCGGACAACAGCACACCGGCCAGGAACGCACCCAGGCTCGGGCTCAGTCCGGCCTCCTGCATGAACCATGCGGTGCCCAGCACCACCAGCAGCGCAGTGGCGGTGAACACCTCCGGGCTGCGGGTGCGCGCAATGATGTTGAACAGCCGGCGCAGCACCGGGCGGCCGCACAGGATCACCACCGCCAGTGCGCCGATGGCGATGGCCACGTCGTTCCACTGCAGGGTGTCGTTGCGCGCACCGCCGAGCAGTGGAATCGCGGCCAGCAACGGGATCGCGATCAGGTCCTGGAACAACAGGATGGCAAAACCCAGGCGCCCGTAATCGCTGTTGATCGCTTTATGCTCGGACAGCAGCTGCAGCCCGACCGCGGTGGAGGACAGTGCCAGCGCGATGCCGACGATCAACGCGCTCTTCCACTGGAAGTGATCCAGCATCAACAGGCTGCCCAGCACCAGCGCGCTCAGCGCGACCTGCAGCGCGCCAGCGCCGAACACCGAGCGGCGCATCACCTTCAGGCGGGCGGGCGACAGCTCCAGGCCGATCACGAACAGCAGCATCACCACGCCGATCTCGGCGGCGCTGAGGATGCGGTCGGCATCCTGCACGAAACCCAGGCCATCCGGGCCGAGCACCACGCCGGCCGCCAGATACCCCAGCACGGCGCCCAGGCCGAGCTTCTTGAACACCGGTACCGCGATCACTGCAGCCAGCAGCAGCACCAGGGCCAGCTCGAGCGCGCCGCTATGCATGGGGGAACCTGCTCATGGGGGTGTGTGCCGTGCGGGTGGAAAGCCTCCCCGGGGCGGCCGGGGCCTGTGGCCAGGGCCACGCAGTATTATGCGGCCGCCATGGGCGCCCAAGGCGACTGCCACCGGAACGGCATCCCGGACAAGGGTTGACCTGCGTCACACCCGGGTCCAGACTGCCCGCCGCTGCTGGCGTCCGCCGTCGGCAGTAAACCCTTCCGGAGTCCCCAACCCATGTCCAGCGACAGTAGAAGTCGACCTTGCTCGACGCCAGCGATGGCCACCGCCTGACACGGGTCGGTTCGCCAGCGTTGGTGTCGCGCAATGCGATACCCACAGGCGAATACGATGAACCAGAAAGACCTGCTGCGCCCGGTGGCCGATGCCGCCTCGTTGAGCGCACCCCTCGATAATTTCAACACCGCCGACGCGGTGGAATTCCTCAACACGCTGAGCCTGTCGCGCGCCGCCGACACGCTGGCCGCGTTGCCGTTGCCGCGCGCGGTGAAGATGCTCGAGCAGCCCGAACTCAACCGCGGCGGCGATCTGGTAGCGGCCATGCCGGTGGCCCGGGCGGCCGCCCTGCTCGGGCTGATGGCCGATGACCGCGCCACCGATATCGTCCACGAGCTGGACGAGGACGAGCGCGCACGCCTGATCCCGCTGCTCAGCCCGGAGGCGCGCAAGGCGATCCAGCAGCTGCTGAGCTACCCGGCGCACACCGCCGGCGCGCTGATGACCACCGAGTTCGTCAGCGTGCCCTCGGACTGGACGGTCGGACGCACCCTGCAGCACATCCGCGAAGTGGAGCGCACCCGCGAGACCGTCTACGCAATCTATGTGCTGGACCCGCACACCCGCGCGCTGGTGCAGGTGGTCACCATGCGCCGGCTCATCACCGGGCTGCCCGAGGAGCCCATCCTCGACGTCGCCCAGGTCAACCCGCCGGTGACGGTGGATGTGCAGCTGGATCAGGAGGAGGTGGCGCAGCTGATCCGCCGCCACGACCTGCTCGCGATCCCGGTGGTGGACGCGCAGCACCATGTGCTGGGCATCGTCACGGTGGATGACATCCTGGATGCGCTGATCGAAGAATCCACCGAGGACGTGCACAAGTTCGGCGGCATGGAGGCGCTGGAAAAGCCGTACATGCAGATCGGCTTCTTCGAGATGCTGCGCAAGCGGGCCGGCTGGCTGAGCGTGCTGTTCCTCGGCGAAATGCTGACCGCCAGCGCGATGCAGCATTACGAAGACGAGCTGGCGCGCGCGGTGGTGCTGACGCTGTTCATCCCGCTGATCATGAGTTCGGGCGGCAACTCCGGCTCGCAGGCGACCTCGCTGCTGATCCGCAGCCTGGCCCTGCGCGAGCTGCGCCTGCGCGACTGGTGGAAGGTGGCGCTGCGCGAGGTGCCGACCGGCATCACCCTGGGGGCGATCCTGGGCGTGCTGGCGATCATCCGCATCGTGTCCTGGCAGCTGCTGGGCCTGCACGACTACGGCGAGCACTGGCAGCTGCTGGCACTGACCATCGGCGCGGCACTGGTCGGCATCGTCACGTTCGGCTCGCTGTCCGGCTCGATGCTGCCCTTCATCCTCAAGCGCCTGGGCTTCGACCCGGCCAGCGCCTCGGCCCCGTTCGTGGCCACGCTGGTGGACGTCACCGGCCTGGTCATCTACTTCAGCATCGCCGCGATGATCCTGCGCGGCACCCTCCTTTAACAGGGACGGAGGTAGTTAATAACAGGGACGGAGGTGATTATTAATCACCTCCGTCCCTGTTACTGTCTGGTCGCATGAGCACCTACCACCTGCAAGCCGTCTTCCGCCCGCAGTCGGTCGCCGTGATCGGCGGCAGCCCGCGTGAACGCTCCGCCGGCCGCGCGGTAATGCGCAATCTGCGCGACACCGGCTTCCCCGGCAACGTGGCCTGGATCAATCCGCGTTACAGCGAGATAGACGGCATCCGCACGGTGAAGCGGCTCAAGGATCTGGACTGGGTGCCGGAGCTGGTGGTCATCACCGCCCCGGCCAGCATCGTGCCGCAGGTGGTGGCCACCGCCGCCGAGCGCGGTGTCAGCGCGGCGATCATCCTCACTGCCAACCTGGGCGAAGGCCCGGGCTCGCTGGCCGCGCAGGTGGAGGCGGCAGCACGGCCCAAGGGCCTGCGCATTCTGGGCCCGCACTGCCTGGGCGTGATCGCCCCGCATGCGCGCTTGAACGCCAGCATCGCCGCGCACTTCCCGCAGGCCGGTGACCTGGCCTTGATCTCCGAATCCAGCGCGATTGCCGCGGCCCTGGTGGAGTGGGGCGTGGCGCGCTCGGTCGGTTTCTCCGCCGTGGTTTCGCTCGGCGACACCCTGGATGTCGACTTCGGCGACCTGCTGGATTACTTCGCCACCGATTACCGCACCCGCGCGATCCTGCTGTACGTCGAGCACATCCGCGATGCGCGCAAGTTCATGTCGGCCGCGCGTGCCGCTGCGCGCGCCAAGCCGGTGGTGGTGGTCAAATCCGGCCGCCACATCCGCATCAATCCCGATGCCGATACCCACGTGCAGGCGCTGGCCAGCGCCGATGCGGTCTACGGGGCGGCATTCAACCGCGCGGGCCTGCTGCGCGTCAGCGCGCTGGATGAGCTGTTCACCGCGGCCGAAACACTGGGCCGGCTCGGCACCTTCCCCGGGCGTCGCCTGGCGATCCTGAGCAACGGCGGCGGGGTGGGGCGGCTGGCGGTGGACCAGCTGCTGGCCCTGCGCGGCAGCCTGGCCGAGCTGTCGCCGGCCACCGTCGCACAACTCGATGCGGTGCTGCCGCAGGGCTGGTCGCGCAGCAATCCGGTCGACATCGTGGTCGATGCCGACGGCGACCGTTACGCCGCGGCGATCGAAGCGCTGATGTCCGATACCGAGAACGACGCGGTATTGGTGGTCAACGTGCCGACCGCGTTCACCTCCTCGGCCGATGCCGCGCAGGCGCTGACCCGCACGCTCGGCCTGCGCCCGCGCCACCATCGCGACAAGCCGGTGTTCGCGGTGTGGCTGGGCAACGACGATCGTGCCACGGCCACGCTCAATGCCGCGCGCGTGCCGACCTACCCGACCGAAGCCGAGGCGGTCCGCGGCTTCCAGCATCTGGTGCGCTACCGCGACGCGCAGGCCGCGTTGATGGAAACCCCGCCCAGCCTGCCCGAGGATTTCGTGGTCGATACCGCCGGCGCCCGCGCGCTGGTGGAGGCTGCGCTCGCCGCCGGCCAGCAATGGCTGGACCCGATCGCCACCCACCAGCTGCTCAGCGCCTACGGCATTCCGTCCGCGCCGGTGATGCAGGCCCGTGATGCCCACGAGGCGATGGACCTGGCCCAGCCGCTGCTGGAGCAGGGCGCCACCGTCGCGATCAAAGTGTTCTCGGCCGATATCCCGCACAAGTCCGATGTGGATGGCGTGCGCTTGAATCTCAGTACCCTGCAATCCGTGCATGCGGCGGCCACCTCGATCATCGCGCGCGCGCACGAAAAGCGACCCGATGCGCGCATCGATGGCGTGCTGGTGCAGCCGACCATCGTGCGTCCCAAGGCGCGCGAGTTGATCGCGGGTATCGCCGACGACCCGACCTTCGGCCCGGTGATCGTGTTCGGCCGTGGCGGCACCGCGGTCGAAGTCATCGACGACAAGGCGATCGCCCTGCCACCGCTGGACCTGCGCCTGTCGCACGAACTGATCGGGCGCACGCGCGTGTCGCGCATCCTGAAGGCCTACCGCGATGTCCCGGCCGCCGACGAACGCGCGGTCGCGCTGATCCTGGTCAAGCTGGCCCAGCTCGCCGCCGACATTCCCGAGATCCGCACGCTCGACATCAATCCGCTGCTCGCCGACCGCGACGGGGTGATCGCACTCGATGCGCGCGTGGCGATCGAACCCTCGCGCAAGCTGCACAAGGGCCGCGGCCATCCGCGCTTCGCGGTGTTCCCGTATCCCAAGGAATGGGAGCGCACCATTACCCTGTCCGACGGCGCCCCCGCCTTCGTGCGACCGGTCCGCCCCGAGGACGACGCGCTGTTCCGCGCCTTCTTTGCGCGCGTTACCGATGACGACCTGCGCCTGCGCTTCTTCCAGTCGGTGAAGCATTTCAGCCACGAGTTCATCGCGCGCCTGACCCAGCTCGACTACGCGCGCTCCATCGCGCTGGTGGCGATCGATCCGCGCAGCGGCGACATGCTCGGTGCGGTGCGGCTGCATGCCGATGCAGACTACGACCGTGGCGAGTACGGCATCCTGATCCGCTCCGACCTCAAGGGCCACGGCATCGGCTGGCGGTTGATGGCGATCATGATCGAGTACGCGCAGTGGCTCGGCCTGAACATCATCGAAGGCCAGGTGCTGCGCGAGAACAGCACCATGCTGGCGATGTGCCAGAGCCTGGGCTTCAAGACCCGGCTCGACCCGGACGATTCGACGGTGATGGTGGTGACCCTGCCGGTGCAGGATGTGCAGGTGCCGCAGGCGCCCGATCCTGCAACGCACTGAGCCGATCGCGGTACGGCGCGGGCACGTGGGCGGGGCGACAATACGGCATGACTGATCGTATCCCCCTGCTGCTGCTCCCCGGCCTGCTCAACGACGCTGAACTCTGGCGCGCGCAGATCGCCGACCTGTCCGATATCGCCGCGTGCATCGTCGGCGACCAGACCCGCGGCGAGACGATGCAGGCGGTGGTCGAGGACGTGCTGGCGCAGGCACCGGCGCGTTTCGCCCTGGCCGGTTTTTCACTGGGCGGCTTCGTGGCGCAGGCGATCCTGCGCACCGCGCCGGAGCGGGTGCTGCGGCTGGCCCTGGTCGATACCTCGATCCATGCCGACTCGCCCGAGCGCGCCAAGCAACGCCAGACCCAGCGGGCCAGCGTACGCCTGCCCGGGAAATTCCACGGCTTCGGCTACACCCTGATGCGCAGCTACATCGATGCCTCGCGGCTGGATGATGACGTGCTGGTGCAGCGCGTGCGCGACATGACCGCGCGGCTGGGTGCGGACGTATTCCTGCGCCAGAGCGCATTGGACCGGGTGGATGGCCATGACATGCTGGCCGGGTACCGCGATCCGCTGTTGATCGTATGCGGTGCGAACGATCGCATCACCCCGCTGGCGATCAGCGAGGCGATGCACGCGCTGGTGCCGGATTCAACCCTGGTGGTGCTGCCCGATTGCGGCCATCTGGCCCCGATGGAGAAGCCCGACGAAGTCAGCGCGGCAATGCGGGACTGGTTGCTCCGGTAGGTGCCGGCCGGCGGCCGGCACGCACCATCCCGCGCCCCCCCCCCCGTCGGGGGCGGGGCCCACAAACCCCACCCCCGCGCGGAACGCCCCGTTTGG
>NZ_JASCOO010000054.1:0-29631 GCF_029959485.1 Stenotrophomonas sp. PS02301 | reverse complement strand
CCGCTGGCCGGCTCCCGATGAACCTACGGAGAAGCGTGTGAGGCTGCCGGCCAGCGGCCGGCACTACCCTGACCCGCTGTCACGCAGCCTGCCGCTATAGTCGGCCCATGAGCGATGCCCACACCGATCCCGCCGCGCTTCCCGCGATCCTGCAGACCCTGCGTACTGCTTGGCAGGCCAACCGCCCGACGCTGGAACAGCGCCGCGACGACCTGCAGCGCCTGCGCGCCGCCCTCAAGGCGCGCCTGCCGGAGATGGCCGCGGTGATCTCGGCCGATTTCGGCCACCGCTCCACCCACGAATCACTGATCGCCGACGGCATGACCGTGCTGGGCGATATCGATCACCTGTGCAGCCACCTGCGCGGCTGGATACGCCCGCGCCGGGTCGGCGTCGGCTGGCGGTTCTGGCCGGCGCGCGCCCAGACCCGGCCGGTGCCGCTGGGCGTGGTCGGGGTGATCTCGCCCTGGAACTATCCGGTCAACCTGGCCCTGATTCCGCTGGCGACCGCGATCGCCGCCGGCAACCACGTGATCCTCAAGCCGTCCGAGCACACGCCGCGCACCAGCGCCTTCCTGCAGTCGCTGCTGGCCGACGTGTTCCCCCCGGATCGGGTGGCGGTCGTGCAGGGCGATGGAGACCTCGCCAGCGCCGTGGCCGGCTCGCCGCTGGACCACCTGGTGTTCACCGGCTCCACTACCATCGGCCGCAAGGTGATGGCGGCGGCCGCCGAGCACCTCACCCCGCTGACCTTGGAGCTGGGGGGCAAATCCCCGGCCATCGTCTGCAGCGATTACCCGCTGGAGAAGGCGGCCGCGCGCCTGGCCACCGGAAAATTCTTCAATGCCGGCCAGACCTGCATCGCCCCGGACTACGTGTTGATCGACGGCCATCGCCAGCGCGAACTGGTGCAGCAACTGCAGACCCAGGTGCAGGCGCGCTATGGCGATTTCAGCGACGCCGCCGATTACACGCGCATCATCCACGACGGCCAGTACCAGCGCCTGCGTGGCTATCTCGATGAAGCCCGCGCGCGGGGCGTGCCGGTGATCGAACTGGCCACGGTCGATCCCGAGCGTGCGCAGCGCGAGCGGCTGATCGTGCCGACCATCGTGCTCGATCCGCCGGCCGATCTGGCCCTGATGCGCGAAGAGATCTTCGGTCCGATCCTGCCGGTCTGCGCGTATCCGGATCTGGACGCTGCCATCGCGGACGTGCAGTCCCGTGACCGCCCGTTGGCGCTGTACGTCTTCAGTCACGAACGTACGCAGGTGGAACGGGTGCTGGCGCAGGTCGTGGCTGGCGGCGTCACCGTCAACGACACGCTGCTGCATTTCGCGGTCAATGGGCTGCCGTTCGGCGGCGTTGGCCCGAGTGGCATGGGCGCCTATCACGCGCGCGCCGGTTTCGATGCGATGAGCAAGCAGCTGCCGATCCTGTGGCAGTCGCGCTGGGCCGCCAGCGATCTGCTCAAGCCGCCGTATTCGAAGATCGCCCGGATGTTGAAGGCGATGGTGCGGTGAGGGCCGCCGGCATGGACGCCCGCTAAAGACGCCTGAGCGCGGCCAGGAACGCGTCGGGATCCTCCGGGGAGACCAGCAGCGTGTAACCGGCCGTCGTCGGCAGGATCACCACCCTGTCCGGATCCGTCACCGCGACAAATGCCTTCCCGTTGCTGGTGCGGAACCACCCAAGTGAGAGGCCCGGCATGCCGATGCCATTGGTTCGCAAGGTCAGTGGGGTGTCGTTGCTGCCGGGCAGCCGTCGGCGTGCAGCGGAGAGATCAATCTGCGCCATCGGGACCGATACGGTGTACGCGCCGCCCCCCACGGTCAGGGTCGTGGCGTCCGCCGTCAGTCGGATCGCGCTGAGTTGCCAGACGCCAAGCAGGCCGATGATGACGGCAAGTGAGGTGGCGCCGAGTGCGGCTATCTGGGAAATTCTGTCCTGCCCGAAGAAGTAGACCGCCATGCCGACCAACAGCAGCGGGACGACGCCGATCAGCAGCACCGCAGCGAGCGTTTTGTAGTTCAGCGCGTGGAAGGCGAATTCAATGGGCATGGGGTGTCGGAACTCCTTCGGGCATATGTTGCAGTCACGGGCGGCATGTCGAGAATCTTCCTCCGGTCGACAACGATACAAGTGGGGAAGCTCCTCGCCTTGATGTGCGAAAGCACCTACAGAAATCGAGGCAGCTGCGACATTTACAGCGTGATATCCCCTTGCCCACTGGACAATGTGTTGCGCCGCTGGCCCCGGCGCCTCCGCTGGCGAGTGACGCTGCGGGTCAATCACGTCATGTGGCGCAAAGCACCCTCAACGCCCCGCCTGCGACGACCGGCCGTCGTGGAACCACGCATAGGCCGCAGCTTCCAGCTCGCCTTCCTCGGCGATCACCGAACCGTCCTCGTCCAGCAGGGGGTAGTGGCGCTGGTCACCGCCCAGCGCGGCGCTGCCATCCAGCCCGAGCAGCAGGGTGTACAGCGCGTCGGTGGTGAACGCATCGAGCATCTCCCGCAACTGCCGGGTCTGATCGGGCGACAGCTCCATCGCGGCGACCCTTGCCGCGGACGCCGTGCCTGGGGTCCATACAGCGGCCAGCAGGCGCACTTTCTCGGCGTACCACTTTGCTACGAAAGCATCTGCATCCATGGGATATCTGCGCTACTGGGGTGACTCACAGCCTAGCGGGGGACGCAGACGTGTGGCAAAAATCTGCGTGCCCCGAGCACGTGAGGCTGCCGGCCAGCGGCCGGCACTACCGTGGCTGCCCGGCGCGCGCCACAGGTAGAATGCCCGCATGAAAATCGCCTCCTGGAACGTCAACTCGCTCAACGTGCGCCTGCCGCACCTGGAACAATGGCTCACGGCGTTCGCGCCGGACGTGGTCGGCATCCAGGAAACCAAGATGGAGGACCACAAGTTCCCCGACGCGGTGCTGGCCGGGCTGGGCTACCGCAGCGTGTTTGCCGGGCAGAAGACCTACAACGGCGTCGCGCTGCTCTCCCGCGAGCCGGCGCAGGACGTGCAGATCGGCATTCCCGGTTTCGAGGATGAGCAGAAGCGTGCCATCGCCGGCACCGTCAACGGCGTGCGCATCATCAACCTGTACGTGGTCAACGGCCAGGACGTGGGCACCGACAAGTACGCCTACAAACTGCGCTGGCTGGAGGCGGTGCATGCCTGGGTCGAGGCCGAGTTGGCCAGGTACCCGGAGCTGGTGGTGATGGGTGACTTCAACATCGCGCCCGATGCCCGCGACGTGCACGACCCGCTGGTCTGGAACGAGAACCACATCCTGACCTCCACCGCCGAGCGCGGCGCCCTGAACAAGCTCCTCCAGCTGGGCCTGCACGATGCCTTCCGCCTGCACAGCGAGGAAGAGGGCGTGTTCAGCTGGTGGGACTACCGGGCGGCCGGCTTCCGTCGCAACCTCGGCCTGCGCATCGACCTGACCCTGGTCTCCGACGCGCTCAAGGCGCGCGCGCTGGGCTCGGGCATCGACCGTGAGCCGCGTACCTGGGAGCGCCCCAGCGACCACGCCCCGGCCTGGGTGCAGCTGGGCTGACCGCGGAAACAACAAGGCCCGGCAGTGCCGGGCCCTGTCGATCACACGTTGTACGTGCGTTCGTTACCGGACGCTTCGACGCGTAAACAGATTCACGATCGCGAGCAGGATCACGGCGCCGATCAACGAGTACAGGAAGGTGCGGATGGTGATCGCTTCATTGATGCCACCGCCGAAAAAGTAGCCGGCAATCAGCGCGCCGACGATGCCGACCACGATGTTCAGGATGATGCCCTGCTGTGCATCGCGCCGCATGATGATGCTCGCAAGCCAGCCCACGATACCGCCGACGATCAACCAGATGATGATGCCCATGACGTTGACTCCCAATAAGTGGATGGCACCGGGCCAGTTGACGGTACGTGCCGTGAAGTCACCGTGCAGTGCTCTTTTCGGGGTGTTCGCATGACCCTGCCGGCCACCCTGGACGGCCCGTGGCGCTTCGGCCCGGTCAGGGTCTGGCGCCTGCCGCATGTGCCGGGCACCCGGGGCGAGCCTCAGGCCCGGGTGCTGCTGGCCGAGCAGCTGGGCGGGGCGCCGGAGGACCTGCCGCTGCAGCGCGACCCGCGCGGCCGGCCGGCGCTGCATGGCCCGTTGGCGCATGTCGGCACCGGCTGGAGCCACAGCCACGGGCAGCTGCTGGTCGCTCTCGGTGAAGGCGTCCGCCTCGGCGTTGACCTGGAACCCCTGCGCCCGCGCCCACGGATGCTGGACATCGTGCAGCGCTTCTTCCACCCGGCCGAGATCGCCTGGCTGGAATCGCTGGACGAGAACGCCCGCAACCATTGGTTCTTCCGCGTGTGGTGCGCCAAGGAAGCGCTGTTGAAGGCGCAGGGGCAGGGCATCTCCTTCGGTCTGCACCGGCTGCAGCTCGCGCCCGGCATCGACGGTGGCCTGCACCTGGCCTGGTGTGATCCGGAACTGGGCCCGGCCGAGCGCTGGCACCTGCACGAGTGGCAGGCGGCCGATGATTTCCGCGCCGCGCTGGCCTGGCATGCGATGTGAGATGGGCAGCCGACCAACGGTCGGCTCTACCGACCTGCGATAATGGTGCCATGACAGAACACACCCTCCCCGCTGGCGTGGCCGATGCGCTTGAGCGCGGCCTGGCCGCCATGCAGCTGGACGCCGCGCTGGCACCACCGCTGCTGAGCTACCTGACCCTGCTCGACCGCTGGAACCGCACCTACAACCTGACCGCCATCCGCGATCCGCTGGAGATGGTGACCCGCCATCTGCTCGATTCGCTGGCGATGCAGCCGTACCTGGAGACCGGCACCCTGGCCGATCTGGGCACCGGCCCCGGGCTGCCGGGCATCCCGCTGGCGATCGCGCGCCCGCAGTTGCAGGTGACCCTGGTCGAGAGCAACGGCAAGAAAGCCCGCTTCATGCGCGAGGCCGTGCGCCAGCTGGGCCTGGGCAACGCCCGCGTGGCCGAGTCGCGTGCCGAGTCGCTGGCCGAACCGGCCGCCTACGACCATCTGACCGCCCGCGCGATGGATACCCTGGCCGGGATCATCCGGGTCGGTGGGCATCTGCTGCGCCCGGGCGGCCGCCTGCTGGCCATGAAAGGCGTGTACCCGCACGACGAGATCGCGCAGCTGCCGGCCGGCTGGTCGGTCGAGCAGGTGCTGCCCTTGAGCGTCCCTGGATTGACCGGCGAACGTCATCTGGTGGTGGTCATCGGCCCGTGAGCCGGTGACTTCGCTGCCCGCAGCGCCCGCCCCACGGTCGTCCCGCCCCTTCCCGCGATGGCCCCATGCGGCGTCGTCGGCGTGCCCGTGGGCGTCGCTGCGGCATTGCGGCGCGTGCCTGCCACGCATCTCACAGTGCATGACACGCCCCATATACGCATAATGACCAGTCCCACTCCCTGCCGATGAGGCTCACCCGCATGGCCCGCATCATCGCCATCGCCAACCAGAAAGGTGGCGTCGGCAAGACCACGACCGCCGTCAATCTGGCCGCCTCCCTGGCTGCTGCACCCAAGCGCGTGCTTCTTGTCGACCTCGATTCCCAAGGCAATGCGACCATGGGCAGCGGCGTGGACAAGCGCGAAGTCGCCGCCTCCACCTGTGACCTGCTGCTGGGCGAAAGCACCGCGGCCGAGGTCCGGGTCAAGACGCCGGAAGGTTTCGACCTGCTCCCGGGCAACATCGACCTGACCGCCGCCGAGATCCAGCTGATGGACCAGAGCGAGCGCGAGCAGCGCCTCAAGCGCGCGCTGGCCCCGATCCGTGACGAATACGACTACATCCTGATCGACTGCCCGCCGGCGCTGTCGCTGCTGACGCTCAACGCGCTGGCCGCCGCCGATTCGGTGATCGTGCCGATGCAGTGCGAGTACTACGCGCTGGAAGGCCTGAGCGCGCTGGTGGAAACCATCGAAGCGCTGCGTGCCAACCTCAATCCCGCGCTGGAGATCGAGGGGGTGCTGCGGACCATGTTCGATGTGCGCAACAACCTGGCCAACGCCGTGTCGGCCGAGCTGACCGAGCACTTCGGCGAGCAGGTGTTCCGCACCATCGTGCCGCGCAACGTGCGCCTGGCCGAGGCGCCCAGCCATGGCCAGAGCATCGTCGGGTACGACCGTGCCTCGCGCGGTGGCGTTGCCTATCTCGGCCTGGCCGGCGAGATCATCCGTCGCAACAACCAACGCAAGAAGGCCGACAAGGCCATGGAGACCGCCTGATGAGCACCAAGCCTGCCCTCGGCAAGAAACGCGGCCTCGGCCGTGGCCTCGACGCGCTGTTGGGGCCCAAGGGGGCGGTGACACAGGTGCAGGCGGCGGCCGTGGTCGAACCGCTGCCGGGTGAACGCCTGCGCAAGCTGCCGGTCGGTCATCTGCAGCCGGGCAAATACCAGCCGCGCCGCGACATGGACGAGACCAAGCTTGCCGAGCTGGCCGAGTCGATCAAGGCGCAGGGCGTGATCCAGCCGATCCTGGTCCGCCAGCTGGGCGCGGACAGCTTCGAGATCGTGGCCGGCGAACGCCGCTGGCGCGCGTCGCAGCTGGCCGGTCTGGATGAAGTACCGGTGGTGGTGCGCGAGCTGGAAGACCGCACCGTCATCGCGATGGCGCTGATCGAGAACATCCAGCGCGAAGACCTCAATCCGCTCGAAGAAGCTGAAGCGCTGCAGCGGCTGATCAGCGAGTTCGCCCTCACCCATGCCGAAGCCGCCCAGGCCGTCGGCCGCTCGCGCGCGGCGGTGTCCAACCTGCTGCGCCTGCTGGAGCTGCCGATCGCGATCCGCCTGCTGCTGGAAACCCGCCGGCTGGAAATGGGCCATGCCCGCGCGCTGCTCACCCTGGCACCGGAACTGGCCAGCAAGCTGGCCCAGGAAGCGGCCGACCAGGGCTGGTCGGTGCGCGAAGTGGAACACCGCGCGCAGCAGTTCGCTGCTGGCAAAGTGCCCGGCGCGCTGCGCAAGAAGCCCACCGCCGCCGCGCCGCAGGCCGATATCGCTTCGCTGGAAACCGAGTTGTCCGAGTCGCTGGGCGCCCGCGTGGCGATCGCCCATGGCCGTGGCGGCAAGGGCAAGCTGATCATCCATTACACCGACCTGGACACGCTGGATGGCGTGCTCGACCGACTTCGCGCACAGAAGGGCTGAGTCCCCCGCAGGCGTCAGAGGATTTCCCCCAACCAATGAACCCCACCAAGGTCGACCGCAACCATCTGTTGCGTCTGACCGACCTGCCGAATGTCGGGCCGGCCTGTGAGAAAGATCTCCGTCTGATCGGCATCCGCGTGCCAGCGCATCTGCGCGGTCGCGATGCCTACGACATGTACGCGCAGCTGTGTCTGCGCACCGGGGTGATGCACGACCCCTGTGTGATCGATGTATTTCTGTCGGTGCTGCGTTTCATGCAGGGCGAGGCGCCGCGGCCGTGGTGGGATTTCAGCAAGGAACGCAAGGCCACCTTGGCCAAGGAAGCGCCGCTCAGCCTCTGGTGAGGCGGGCCACCGGGATGCGCGGATCGCCACGCGTGCGTCCCGGCAAAACACTGTATTGATACGTGGCTGCATGACGGACAGACCCCATGACGATTCTCGTGACCGGCGCCGCCGGTTTCATCGGCGCCAACACCTGCAAGGCCCTGCTTGAGCGCGGTGAGCGCGTCGTCGGCCTGGACAACTACAACGATTACTACGATCCGCAGATCAAGCGCGATCGCGTGGCTGCGCTGTGCCCGGAGGCGGACATCCGCGTGCTCGACCTGACCGACCGCGACGGCCTGGCCGCGCTGTTCGACGAGGTCCAGCCGACCCGCGTCATCCACCTGGCCGCACAGGCCGGCGTGCGCTATTCGCTGGAAAACCCGCATGCCTACGTCGACAGCAACCTGACCGGCTTCGTCAACATGCTGGAACTGTGCCGCCATCGCGGCGTGACCCATCTGGTGTACGCCTCGAGCAGCTCGGTGTACGGCGATTCGGCGACCCCGCCGTTTTCCGAAGACCAGCGCATCGACAAGCCGCGCTCGCTGTACGCCGCGACCAAGGCCGCCAACGAGCTGATGGCCTACACCTATGCCCAGCTGTATGGCCTGCACGCCACCGGCCTGCGCTTCTTCACCGTGTACGGCCCGTGGGGCCGCCCGGACATGGCACCGCTGCTGTTCTCGCGCGCGGTCCTGGCCGGGCGGCCGATCGACGTGTTCAACGACGGAAAAATGCAGCGCGACTTCACACATGTCTCCGACATCGTGGATGGCATCCTCGGCGCGCTGGCGCATCCGTCCAGCGAAACGGTGCCGCACCGGGTGTTCAACCTCGGCAACCACACGCCGATCGAGCTGGAGCACTTCATCGGCGTCATCGAGGCGGCGGCCGGACGCCCGGCGCAGAAGGTCTACAAGCCGATGCAGCCCGGCGACATGGTCCGCACCATGGCCGATACCACGCGTGCGCATGACGCTTTCGGCTATGAACCGGCGATGCCGATCGAGCGCGGTCTGCCGCCGGTGGTGGCCTGGTGCCGCGAGTATTTCGGCGATCACGCCTGACACACACGCGCCGATTCATCTTCGGATAACCTCGGGTGCGGAAAATGCGCGCTCTTTTTCGATCCTGGCCATTCGCAGAGCCCGACCATGAGCCAACCCCAGTTGTCGGTCGTCGTCCCGGTCTTCAATGAACGCGACAACGTCACGCCCCTGATCCACGAGATCACCACCGCACTGCGCGGGCAGGTCGATTTTGAAATCGTCTATATCGACGACCACTCGCGCGACGACACCCTGGCGGTGCTGCAGGCCCTGAAGGCCACCACGCCGGAGCTGCGGGTGCTGCACCACGTCACCCAGAGCGGGCAGAGCACCGCGGTACGCAACGGCGTCAAGCACGCGCGCGCGCCGTGGATCGCCACCCTGGATGGTGACGGCCAGAACGACCCGGCCGACATCCCCAAGCTGCTTGCGGCCCGTGCCGCGGCCGCCACCGAGGTCAAACTATTCGCCGGGTGGCGGGTGAATCGCCAGGATTCGGGCAGCAAGCGCTGGGCCAGCAAGTGGGCCAACGCGATCCGCGCGCGCATGCTGCGCGACGATACCCCCGATACCGGCTGCGGCATCAAGCTGTTCGAGCGCGCTGCGTTCCTGGAGTTGCCGTACTTCGACCACATGCACCGCTACCTGCCGGCGCTGATGCAGCGGGCCGGCTGGAAGACCACCAGCGTGCCGGTCAATCACCGGCACCGCACCGCCGGGGTCTCCAAGTACAACAACCTCGGCCGTGCCCTGGTCGGCATCCGTGATCTGCGCGGGGTGGCCTGGCTGATCACGCGCAGCAAGCGCACCGTCGTGGAAGAACGCTGATGGAACTGCACTGGCTCGATCAGCCGCTCACCTGGCTGTACTGGACCGGCCTGCATGTGACCGGCTGGAAGCTGATCGGCTACACCGGCGCGCTGATGTTCGGCGGCCGCTGGCTGGTCCAGTTCGTGGCCTCGCGCCGCGCCGGCAAGCCGGTGATCCCGCGCCTGTTCTGGTACATGAGCGTGGTCGGCAGCCTGATGACGCTGAGCTACTTCCTGTTCTCGGCCAAGCAGGACTCGGTGGGCGTGCTGCAGAATCTGTTCCCGGCCTTCACCGCGTTGTACAGCCTGAAGCTGGATATCGCGCACCGTGGTTGGAAGCGGGACAAGGCGACGCACTAGGGTCGGGCAGGACCTTTGATCCATGCACCGCCCGCCGGCTTGGTGCCATGATCGGGGTTTGCCGTCCCTCGGGAACCCTTGACCGTGAAATCACCGCTCGTTGCTGCGCTGCTGCTCGCCCTGGCCCTTCCCGCCGGCGCTGCCCTGGCTGCTCCTCCGGCTGCCCCGGCTGCCGCCCCGGCCAGCCTGGCCACTGAAAGCCCTGCCGATGCGCAGTTCCGCGCGATCTACGAGAAGGAATGGGCCTGGCGCGAAGCCGGCGGCGGTGAAGCCAGCGAAGACGGTGACGGCCCGGCCAATGCCACCCGCATGCCCGATGTCGGCGCCGCCGCGCAGCAGGGCCGGTTGAAGGTCTGGGACGACGTCCTGGCCCAGCTGGACAAGCTCGACACCCAGGCGCTCTCGGCCGAGAACCGCATCAACTACGCGATCTACCGCGACCAGGTGTTCAACCTGGCTGCCGAGGTGCGCCTGCGCGCCTACGAAATGCCGTTCAACGCGGACTCCTCGTTCTGGTCCAACCTGTCCTTCATGGCCCGGCGCGAGATGAAGACCGCGCAGGACTACCGCAACTACATCGCACGCCTGAACGATGTGCCGCGCTACTTCGAGCAGCAGACCGAGAACATGCGTGCCGGCCTCAAGCGCGGTTTCAGCGTGCCGCGTGCGGTGCTCGATGGCCGCGAGGTGTCCATCGCCACCGTGTCCGAACTGAAGGACCCGACCCAGTCGCCGCTGTACGCCCCGTTCAAGAAGCTGCCGGCCAGCATCCCGGCCGCCGAGCAGGCACAGCTGCAGGAACAGGCCCGCCAGGCCATCGGCGGCAGCGTGGTGCCGGCGTTCGCCAAGCTGCGCACCTTCTTCGTCAGCGAGTACGTGCCGCAGGCGCGCACCACCCTGGCCGCCGAGGCGATGCCGGGCGGCAAGGCGTACTACAAGCAGCAGATTCACGAATACACCACGCTGGACCTGACCCCGCAGCAGATCCACGAGATCGGGCTGAAGGAAGTCGCACGCATCCAGGCCGAGATGAACGGCATCATCCAGCAGGTCGAGTTCAAGGGCAGCTTCGCCGAGTTCCTGACCTTCCTGCGTACCGATCCGCAGTTCTACGCCAAGACCCCGGACGAGCTGTTGCACCGGGCGGCATGGATCTCCAAGCGCGTGGATGGCGTGATCGGCAAGTACATGACGCTGCCGCGTGCGCGCTTCACCATCGTGCCGGTGCCGCCGGACATCGCCCCGTTCTGGACCGCCGGCCGCGGTGGCATGGGCACCTACTGGCTCAACACCTACAACCTGCCGGCGCGGCCGCTGTACAACCTTCCCGCGCTGACCCTGCATGAGTCCGATCCGGGCCATGCCCTGCAGGGCGCGCTGGCGGCAGAGCAGGGCGAGCAGCCCGCGTTCCGCCGCAACAACTACATCTCCGCCTATGGCGAAGGCTGGGGCCTGTACTGCGAGAAGCTCGGCGTGGAGATGGGCATCTACGAAACGCCGTACGAGGATTTCGGCCGCCTCACCTACGAGATGTGGCGCGCCGCGCGCCTGGTGATCGATACCGGCGTGCACCACAAGGGCTGGACCCGCGAGCAGGCGCTGTCCTACCTGCGCGACCACACCGCGCTGAGCGAGCACGAAGTGACCACCGAAGTGGATCGCTACATTTCCTGGCCGGGTCAGGCGCTGAGCTACAAGCTCGGTGAGATCGCGATCGTGCGCCTGCGCGCGCAGGCCGAGCAGGAGCTGGGCGACCGCTTCGACGTCAAGGCCTTCCACGACGCCGTGCTCAGCCAGGGCTCGGTGCCGTTGCCGGTGCTGGAGGCGCAGATCCAGGCCTTCATCGCCCAGCGCAAGGCCGCCGCCAGCTGAGGTGCGCGGAGCCGGCCATCGCGCCGGCCCCGGCCAACGTGAACCAAGCGGCCGGGCTGCGATTGTGTAACGGCTTCACGCCCGGCTACCCTGCGGGCCATGTTCCGTCGTGCCCGCCCGCGTCCGTCCCTGCTGCTCCGCCTGCTGATGCTGGTGGTGGTCGGTGTGGGCGTGTTCGGCAGCTCGCTGGCCTCGGCCCTGGCCGATATCCACCTGACCGTGCACGCAGACAGCAGCGAGCTGCACGGCACGGCCGATGACACGGCCGGCGCTGCATCCAGCGACGACGACGGCAACGAAGACTGGCTGCATGCCCTGGTGCATTGCGGCCACTGCCATGGCCATGGCGGCGTGCTGCCGATGGCCGCGATGGCCTGGAGTCTGCCGGCGCCCCCCAGCCATGGGGTCCCTGCCGGGTTGATCGCGCAACTGCGCACCCAACCGCCCGAGAACCTGCTGCGTCCTCCGATAGCGATCTGATGCCCTGCGGCCGCGTGCCGCCGTTTGCCCTCTGATCGCTTTCTGGAGACTCCCATGTGGATGCGTCTGGCAGCCTTGGCTGCCATTGCGTTCGTGCCGTGCGTGTACGCACAGGGCACGACACCTGCTGCACCGTTGACCCTCGACGACGCCATCGCGCGCGTCGCCCAGTACCACCCCGATCTGCGCCTGGCGCAGGCCCAGCGCCCGGTGTGGGAAGCCCGCCGTGACGCGGCCGGCCTGTCGCCCCCTTTGACCGTGGGCGTGGAGCTGGAGAACGCACTCGGCAGCGGTGACACCCGCGGCTTCGATGCCGCCGAAGTCACCGTCACCCTGGCCGGCGTGCTGGAACGCGGTGGCAAGCTGGATGCCCGCCGCGCCGTGGCCCAGGCCAACCTGGACAGCCTGGCCCCGCAGCGCGAAACCGCGCGCCTGGACCTGATGGCCGAGGTCGCCCGCCGCTACCTGGCAGTGACCGACGCGCGCCAGCAGCTGCGCATTGCCGAGACCGATATCGAGCAGCGCAGGCGCGCTGTCGCCGCCGCGCGGCTGCGCCTGCAGGCCGGCGCCTCGCCCGAATCGGTGCTGCTGACCGCGCAGGCGATGTTGGCCCAGGCCGAACTGGACCGCGATCGCGCCCGGCAGATGGATCAGTCCGCACGTGCGTCGCTGTCGGCGTTGTGGCGCCAGCGCGAGCCCGGTTTCGACGTGGTCACCGGCGATCCGATGCAGCTGCCCGCGCTGCAGGACTTCGCCGTGCTCGCCGAGGAACTGCAGCGCACTCCGGAACTGGCGGTGCTGGCCGGTGAGCGCCGCATCCGCGAAGCGCAGGTGCAGCTGGCCCGCACCCAGGCACGGCCCGATGTCAGCTGGCAGGTGGGCGTGCGCAACAGCCGCGATACCCGCGACACCTCCCTGGTGGCCGGTTTCAGCCTGCCGCTGGGCAGCGTGCGCCGTGCCGACCCGGAGATCCGCGCGGCCGAGGCCGAACTGGCACTCAACAGCGTCGAGCGCGACGCGCGCGCGCTGCAGCTGTACGCCACGTTGGCCGAAGCACATGGCCGCTACCTGACCTCGCGGCTGGAAGTCACCCGCATGGCGCGCGACGTACTGCCGCAGCTGCAGCGTGCCGAGAACGCTGCCGAGAAGGCCTGGCGTGCCGGCGCGATCAGCTACATGGAATGGGCGCAGCTGCAGGCGATGCGGATCGACGCACGCCAGCGCCAGCTGGAAGCGGCCATCGCCGCACAGACCGCCCTGATCGAACTCCAGCGCCTGACCGGCCAGAGCATGGTCGCCGCAACCGACACCGTGTCCACGGAGGACCGCCGATGACCCTTTTCCAGACCCGTACCGCGCTGGCCGCCAGCCTGTTGATCGCGCTGATGGCGCTCACCGGCTGCGGCAGCAGTGACCCCGCTGCGGCGCCGGCCGAGGCGGCCGCGACGGACGCCGGCCATGGCGAGGCCGGGCATGACGATGATCATGACGATCACGAGGCACCGGAAAGCACCACCATCACCGCGGCCATGGCCGAGCAGGCGGGCATCCGCGTGGCACCTGTCGTCGCCGGCACCATTGCCGACGAGCACGACGTGCAGGGCCTGTTGACCCCGGTCGATGGCCGCGTCGCGCAGGTGATGGCGCGCTTCCCCGGCCCGATCCGTTCGCTGCGCGCCAATGTCGGCGACCGCGTGCGCGCCGGCCAGGTGCTGGCCAGCATCGAGAGCAACCTGAGCCTGACCACCTACACCGTGACCGCACCGATCGGTGGCGTGGTGCTCGCGCGTCAGGCGCAGGTGGGTGGGGTGGCGGGCGAGGGCACGCCGTTGTTCGAGATCGGCGATCTGTCCACGCTGTGGGTGGATCTGCATATCTTCGGCAACGACACCCAGCACATCACCGCCGGCGTGCCGGTCACTGTGTCACGCATGACCGACGGCGTGAGCCAGGCCACCACGCTGGAACGCGTGCTGCCCGGCACCGCCACCGCCAGCCAGAGCACGGTCGCCCGCGCCACGCTGCGCAACGATGACGGCCAATGGCGGCCCGGCGCCGCGGTCAAGGCGCGCATCGTGGTGGCCACCACGCCGGCCGCACAGGTGGTGCCGCTGAGCGCGTTGCAGACGATGGATGGCAAGGACGTGGTGTTCGTGCGCGAAGGAGATACCTACACCGCGCGTGCGGTGACCCTGGGTGCGCGCGATGCGGGCAGGGTCGAAGTACTCAGCGGCCTGACCGTCGGCGAAGACGTCGTGGTCGAGCAGAGCTACGTGGTCAAGGCCGACATCGGCAAGGCGGGGGCATCGCATGAACATTGACGTGCTGCCGCGCCCCGCATCCGGAGGGCGCCACCATGCTTGAGCGCATCATCCGCGCCGCCATCGCCCATCGCTGGTTGATGATGGCCCTGACGTTGGTGCTGATCGTCATCGGCAGCTGGAGTTTCACCCAGCTCCCAATCGACGCCACCCCGGACATCACCAACGTCCAGGTGCAGATCAATACCGCGGCCCCCGGCTACTCGCCGCTGGAAACCGAACAGCGCATCACCTACCCGGTGGAGACGGTGATGGCCGGCCTGCCGGCGATGGAGCAGGCACGCTCGCTGTCGCGCTACGGGCTCTCGCAGGTGACCGTGGTCTTCAAGGACGGCACCGACATCTACTTCGCCCGCCAGCAGGTCGCCGAACGCCTGCAGCAGGTCAAATCGCAGATTCCCGAGGGCCTGGATCCGCAGCTGGGACCGATCTCGACCGGTCTCGGCGAGATCTTCATGTACACCATCGATGCCGATCCCAAGGCACGCAAGGCCGATGGCACGGCGTACACCGCCACCGACCTGCGCACCCTGCAGGACTGGGTGATCCGGCCGCAGCTGCGCAACGTGCCCGGCGTGACCGAGGTCAACACCATCGGTGGCTTCCAGCGCCAGGTGCACATCACCCCGGATCCGGCGCGGCTGCGCGCGCTGGGCTTTACCTTGGAGGACGTGGCGCAGGCGGTGGAGGCCAACAACCAGAACGTCGGCGCCGGCTACATCGAACGCAACGGCCAGCAGTTCCTGGTGCGCATTCCCGGTCAGGTCGCCAACCTGGAGGAGATCGGCAACATCGTGCTGGCCCGCCGCGAAGGTGTTCCGATCCACGTGCACGACGTCGCCCAGGTGCAGGACGGACCGGAGCTGCGCAGTGGCGCGGCCACCCAGAACGGCCATGAAGTGGTGATGGGCACGGTGGTCATGCTGATCGGGGCCAACAGCCGCGACGTCGCCCAGGCCGCGGCGGCGCGTCTGCAGCAGGCGCAGGCCAGTCTGCCCGAGGGCGTCACCGTCACCGCCAGCTACGACCGCACCGCGCTGGTCGACCGCACCATCGCAACGGTCGCCAAGAACCTGATCGAAGGCGCCTTGCTGGTGATCGTGGTGCTGTTCCTGCTGCTCGGCAATTTCCGCGCGGCGTTGATCACGGCCGCGGTGATTCCGCTGGCGATGCTGTTCACGCTGACCGGCATGGCCCGTGGCGGCGTCTCGGCCAACCTGATGAGCCTGGGGGCGCTGGATTTCGGCCTGATCGTCGATGGGGCGGTGATCATCATCGAGAACTGCCTGCGCCGCTTCGGCGAACGCCAGCACGCGCTCGGCCGCGACATGACCCGCGATGAACGTTTCGCCGAAACCGCCAGCGCCACCGCCGAGGTGATCCGCCCGAGCCTGTTCGGGCTGGGCATCATCACCGCGGTGTACCTGCCGATCTTCGCGCTCACCGGCGTGGAAGGAAAAATGTTCCACCCGATGGCGATCACCGTGGTGCTGGCCCTGACCGGTGCGATGGTGCTGGCACTGACCTTCGTACCCGCCGCGATCGCGCTGTTCCTCGGCGGCCGCGTGCAGGAGAAGGAAAACCGCCTGATGGCCTGGGTGCGCCGGCGCTATGAACCGATGCTGGCCTTTGCCCTGCGGCGCGGCCGCTGGATGGTCGCCGGTGCGCTGGTGCTGGTGATCGGTTGTGGACTGCTGGCCACGCGGCTGGGCAGTGAGTTCGTGCCGAACCTGGACGAAGGCGATGTCGCCATGCACGCCATGCGCATCCCCGGGACCAGCCTGACCCAGTCCATCGAGATGCAGAAGCAGATCGAGAACCGGCTGGTGCAGTTCGCCGAGGTGGACAAGGTGTTCTCCAAGATCGGCACGCCGGAGGTCGCCTCCGACCCGATGCCGCCATCGGTCGCTGATACCTTCATCATGATGAAACCGCGCAAGGCCTGGCCGGATCCACGCAAATCGCGTGCGGCACTGCTGGCCGAGCTGGAGGAGGCGGTCGAGCAGCTCCCCGGCAACAACTACGAGTTCACCCAGCCGATCCAGATGCGCACCAACGAGTTGATCTCCGGCGTGCGTGCCGACGTGGCGGTGATGCTGTTCGGCGACGATCTGGACACGCTGCTGTCGGTCGGCAAGCGGATCGCGGCGGTGGCCGGCACGGTGCCGGGCGCGGCCGACGTGCGGGTGGAGGAAACCAGCGGCCTGCCGCTGCTGACCGTCACGCCGAATCGCACCGCGTTGGCCGGTTATGGGTTGAATCCAGGGCAGGTGCAGTCCACCGTGGCCACCGCGGTGGGCGGCCAGGTGGCAGGGCAGTTGTTCGAAGGCGACCGTCGTTTCGACATCGTGGTGCGCCTGCCTGAAGCACTGCGCCAGGATCCGGCCGCACTGGCGGACCTGCCGGTGTCGCTGGAACCCGCGCTTGCGGATGCGGCCGATGAATCCAGCAGAGCAGGCAGCTGGACCAGTGGCAGTGCACGCACGGTGCCGTTGCGTGAGCTGGCGACCTTGAGCAACAGCGAAGGGCCGAACCAGATCAACCGTGAGAACGGCAAGCGCCGGATCGTGGTCACCGCCAACGTGCGCGACCGCGACCTCGGCGGGTTCGTCGGCGAGCTGCAGCAGGCGATCGGGCGCGATGTGCAGGTGCCCAACGGCTACTGGATCGAGTACGGCGGCAGCTTCGAGCAGCTGATCTCGGCCAGCCAGCGCCTGTCGATCGTGGTGCCGGTGACGCTGGCGATCATTTTCGCACTGCTGTTCTGGGCGTTCGGCTCGGTCAAGGATGCGGCCATCGTGTTCAGTGGCGTGCCGCTGGCGCTCACCGGCGGCGTACTCGCGCTGGCCCTGCGGGGCATTCCGCTGTCGATCTCGGCCGGCGTGGGCTTCATCGCGCTGTCCGGTGTGGCGGTGCTCAACGGTCTGGTGATGATCAGCTTCGTGCGCAGCCTGCGCGGGCACGGCATGCCGTTGCCGCAGGCGGTGCGCGACGGTGCTCTGGGCCGGCTGCGCCCAGTGCTGATGACCGCGCTGGTGGCCTCGCTGGGCTTCGTGCCGATGGCCTTCAACGTCGGTGCCGGCTCGGAGGTGCAGCGTCCGCTGGCGACTGTGGTGATCGGCGGCATCGTCTCGTCGACGTTGCTGACGTTGTTGGTGTTGCCGGTGCTGTATCGGTGGCTGCATCGCAAGGACGCCGCCGTACCGGTCACGGGGTAGCACCGGGTCGTTGGGTAGCACCCGACCGTTGGTCGGGTAAACCCGCGGGCGGCACGGCAACCGCCGTGCCCACCATGGCCGCGGTCATCGAGGTGACAGATATGCCTCGATCGCCGCGACGCCAACGGCCACGCCACCTTCGACCGTCATCGCCCGGCCAAGCGCGACGGCACGCGAGCGCGTGTCGGCCCGCTCGGCAACGGCAATGGCACTGGCCAGCCGGGCGGCGTCCAACCGCTTCGGCGACAGTGCTGCCGGTGCCACGCCCAGCTGGTGCAGCCGATCTGCCCAGAAGAACTGGTCGGCGGCGAACGGCATCACCAGCGAGGGCACACCGGCCCGGCAGGCCGAATGCGTGGTGCCGCTGCCGCCGTGATGGATGATCAGCGCGCAGCGCGGGAACAACGCCTCGTGCGGGGTCGGCCCGATCACGAACACGTTGGGCGGCAGGGGAGCACTGGGCAGCCCGGCCCAGCCGGGGAACAGCAGCACCCGCCGCGGCGCCAAGGCCGCCAGCAGCGCGGGTAGCACCTGGTCGCGATCAAAGCCGGTCATGCTGCCGAAGCCGAGGTAGACCGGGGCGGGGCCGGCGTCCAGGAAGGCCTGCAGATCCGGCGGCGGCTGCCAGCCCCGCTCGGGCGCGCGCCACTGGCCGCAGATCTTGTGGTTGTCCGGCCAGTCCGGCGGCGGGGGAAGCAGGCTGGGCGAGATGCCGTACAGCATCGGCAGATCCCGCCAGGGGGAGGCGCGCCTCGGCATCCCCAGTGCCTTGCGGGCCGCGTTGATCGGGCGGCGGAAGGTACGCCACACCGCGTGGTTGACCAGGGTGTAGCTGAGCCGGTTGAGCACCCCCGGCAGGCGCAGCCGGGGCAGGAACGGGGAGGGGAAGCCGGCGGTCGGGGTCAGTGGGATCATCCCGGTGCCGATCACCGGCAGCCCGTGGTGCTCGGCCACGGTCAGGCCGACGAAAGCGGCCAGCCCGCCGGTCAGCACGGCATCGCATCCTGCGGCAGCGGCATCGGCCTGACGCATCCAGCCGGGCACGTGCCGTTGCGCCATCCGCGCCAGACCCCGCGAGGCGGCGAGACGGGCGTTACCGCGCGAGACCAGCGCCACGACCTCGCCATGGATGTCGCCCTCCAGCGCGGCATGCGGGACGCCCAGCTCGCGCGCGCTGCCCAGCGTGCCGCGCTCGGCCAGCAGCAGCACCTCATGGCCCGCGGCGATCAATCCATGGCAGAGCATCACCAGCGGGCGGGTGTCGCCTTCGGTGCCGTAGGTCAGGGCGAGCAGCTTCATGGGCGGTACTTCGGGAAGACGGCACGCCAGGTCATTGCGGGAATCTTCATGCGGGCTGTCCTTCTCAGGTGCCCAGCCTAGCGCAGGCACCGGTGACGACCGCATCGTTCACGCGCGCATCGCATTGGAACGGCACGGCATCTCTGCTACTTTCCGCCTCGGAACGACCGCGCTCGCGGTGTCGCAGGAAGCAGGGAATGGCTCGCAATCTGTTGTTTGGCAAGGAGGCCGCTACCGCGGGCCTGTCTGTCGCCACGCGCTCTCAGGCACGCACCACCACGCTGGGTGCGGCCTCGCTCGACAGCCGCCTCCGGCAGAAGCGATCGCCCGCGTACGTGCAGGCCATGACCAGGGTCGATGTCGGCGGTCACGTGCACGATCGCGACGCATTGGCGGCGCTGAAGCAGCTGGTCGCCGCGGAGCTCGGCGAGATCGCCCTGGAGGATCGCCTGCTCGGCATCGTCAGCCGTTGCATGCTGGGTCATCCCTATGAGGTCCATACACTGGACATGACCGGGCAGATCATCGAGCACTTCAAGATCGGCCACACCCTGCCGCTAACGCTCGAACGGGCACGCGCGCTGGCCCTGCATCCGTCCTACGCCTTCATCGAGGTGTACGCGAACCGGATGGTCACCGTCAGCGACTCCGGCCAGACCGCCGTCATCGAAGGAACGACATGAGCACACAACGCATCATCCATATGGCGGACCTGTCCGCCATCAACAGCAGCCTGCGCTCGCTGGGGCAGGATCTGGACGCTTTGCATACCCAGGCCCACGCGATCCAGAGCGATGTGGGTGCCACCCGCAGCGAACTGGCGCGCCTGGAAAAAGCGTTCATGGATTTCGTCGCGGCGGACCTGAAAGCCAAGGAACTGTCGCTGGCCGAAACGCGGCAGGTGAA
This sequence comes from Stenotrophomonas sp. PS02301, assembly GCF_029959485.1. NCBI lineage: Bacteria > Pseudomonadati > Pseudomonadota > Gammaproteobacteria > Lysobacterales > Lysobacteraceae > Stenotrophomonas > Stenotrophomonas sp. PS02301. Next base: position 9,805 of record NZ_JASCOO010000054.1, on the reverse strand, counting down.
GATCCGCCAGGAGCTGGAAAACCGGTTCGGCCACTACGCCGAGGTCCGCCGCCAGACCACCGGCATCCTGCAGGCGGCCGACATCAGCCTGGTCCGGCAGGACACCATCCGTGCCGCCAGTGAGAACCTCATGCTGGCGGCGCCCGGCTACTGGCTGGCCCCGGCACTGGTGGCGCTGGCCGCGTGGCTCAATGACCAGCAGGATCTGGCGCAGCGTGCGCTGGCCGAGGCCATCCGTCGCGATGACGAGAAAACCAGCCTGCTGTTCTCTCTCGTCAGCCGCCGCGCGGGTCGCCTGTCGGCCGCCCAGCAGTGGATGGACCGTTATCTGGGCATGCAGAACCCGATGGAACTGGACCGCCAGACCGTGGTGCTGATCGACGCGATCGCCGGCGGTGTGTTCGGCGTGGAGACCGCCCGCATCTGTGTGGCCCGCACCAATGAATGGATCGAAGAACTGGCCCAGCGGGCCGGCTTCGTGGAGGCCCAGCGCAGCCAGTGGATCGACGCGCTGCGCTCCAAGACCCCCAATGGCGACGACAGCGCCCGCTACCCGCACCTGCAGCGCTTCAGCCCGACCTGGCCGGCCCTGCAGGACTCGCTCAATGCCACGGCGACCCACGCGGCCGTCACCCGGCATTTCCAGAGTGTGTTCAGCGGCGATGTACGTGCCACGGCCGGGCTGGCGGCGGATGTGGATGCGCTGCTGACCAAGCTGGTCTCGCACTTCGATGCCGAAGAGCTGCCGCTGCGGCGCGATGAGGCCCTGTGCAAGCTGATCATCGATGAGAACGGTGACCGCCCCGCGGCCGACCGTCGCTTCCAGCTGCAGGACCCGGCACTGGAGCACCGCATCAGCTTCACCCAGTTGCTCACCAACGCTGCGATGCATCCGGAAACCTCGCAGGCCTCGCGCGCCACCCAGCGCTTTGCCACCGCCCAGTCGCGCAGCTGGATTCTGGAAGCGCACCACGATCTCACTGCCAGCATCCGCCAGGCGATCCCGACCGAGGTGGAGGTCACGCTGGATGCCTGGCAGGGCAGCACCCGCGATGGCAGCAACCAGGTTGAATTGGAGACCTCGCTCAATGCGCACGTTGACACCGGGCTGGCCCAGGCGCTGGCCGGCGTGAAGCTGCGCTTCCAGCATTGGGCTGTCCTGGTGCTGGGTGTCCTGCTGCTGGTGATGACCATTGGCAACGTCATCGGCATGGTGATCGCTGCGCTGATGCTGCTCTGGGTCGGGATGGCCTACAAGAATCTGGAAAAGACCCGCGAAACGGTCCGTGCCGACTTCGCGCGCCAGCGTGAGCAACTGCAGAACGCGCTCAAGGCCTGCATGGCCGAAGTCGTGGAAGTGCGGCGTGATCTTGCCGCGCGCGATGCCCAGTCTGCCGAGTTGACCGCGTTGCTGGAGTCGATCACGCCCGAGCAGTTCACCCTTGGCGGTCATGACACTACCCGCCGCATTCTTGCCGCCACCGCCTGAGGCCCGACCATGACCCGTTCCCTGCTCGATGCTTCCGCCGTGCCGCCGCCGTTGCCGGCCCAGGACGCCCTCCCGCCGCCGCTGAACGATGTCGCGGCGGCTACCCCGGTTGTTTCCGCCGCGCCGCTGGTCAATATTGCGGCCCCGGATGCGCTCGCCGGCGCCCTGCCTGGCTGGGACCTGCTGCCGAAGACCGGTTTCGTACGCCGCAAACGCGCCTCGCACGGATGACACTGCCGGTTCCGCGGACCTATGCCGAATGGAGCCAGGTCCTGGATGCGTTCAGCGAAGGGGGGCGCGAAGCCGAGGCGCTCGCGGCCATGGCAGCCGGGCGGCTGGACTGGACGCCCGGCGTGGCGCAGTTGTTCACCGACCGGGTGACCACGCTGCTCGACCTGCGGCTGAAGCAGTGCAGCGCTCGTCTGCAGCGCGATCTGGGGGCTCGGGCCGATGAAGTGACCCTGGTGCGCGCGCTGCTGGACGCGCGTCGGCATTTCAGCGTGCTGCATCAGCTGGCCTCGCTGGCGACGCTGCCTGAATCGCTGCGCGCGTTCCTGCGCGATGAACTGGTCCGCATCACCGCCAGGATGCAGGCCGACCTGGAAGCCAACGCACGCACGCTGCGCTGCGACCGCACCCTGCGCGCGGTGCGCTACAACAGCCTGTGCCACTACCGGCCAGCCGCGCTGGATGCTGCCGCGCCGCCGCCACTCCCGTCTGCTTCACCTGCCGATGGCCCCGCTGTAGCGGGCCGCCGGCGAACCTTGATGATCTGAATCCATGAGCGATACCCGCGAGTTCCATGCCACGCTGACCCGCTACCTGAAAGCGCGCGTGCCCTTCATCTCCATCCGCAGCACCGAACGCGCGCGGGTGCTGGATATCCTGCGTGACGTGGCCGGTGCGCTGAGTGCGCCGTTCTATGTACACACGCTCTCGCAGGGAACGCGCGAACTGGCGACAGGGCGGATCGTCAACGAAGACCGCTCGGTCATCGGCGCGGTCGACTTCGCCAGCCAGCAGATGGCGCAGCGGCAGAACCTCAGTTTCGTGTTGACCGAAGTGTCCGACCTGGAGGACGACACGCCCTCGGCGCGGCAACTGATCGATGTGGCGATGCTGGCGGCCGACCACGGCGGCTCGCTGGTCGTGGTCACCAGCAAACCGGTGTTCGGCCAGCTGCAGCGCCTGGGGATGTCGCTGGTGCTGTCGCCGCCCACCGAAGACGAGATGGCGGCGATCATCCACGAACAGATCGATCCGTACCGCAGCCAGTTCCAGATCGAGTGGGACGACGCCGACATCCGCCAGGCGGCGGCCATCCTGGCCGGCATCTCGCGGTTGGAGGCGGAGAACATCATCGCCACGCTGCTGGTCAACGGGCGTATCGACAAGAATGATCTGGTCGAGTTGATGCACGCCAAGGACCGCATCTTCGCCGACATTTCCGGCATCGAGCGCGTCCCGGTGCGCGGGGGCGATCTGAGTGTGGGTGGCCTGGGTGGCCTCAAGAGCTGGCTGGCACGCGAACGGCCGCTGCTGACCGCCGATCTGCGCGAGCGCGGCATCCGCCCGCCGCGAGGCGTGCTGCTGGTCGGCGTACCGGGCTGCGGCAAATCGCTGTCGGCCAAGGCCATTGCCCAGGACTGGCAGTTGCCGCTGTACCGCCTGGACCTGTCCACCATCCACGGCCAGTACCTGGGCCAGAGCGAAGGCCGCCTCAAGGAAGCGCTTGCCACGGCGGATCACGTGGCGCCCTGCGTGCTGTGGATCGACGAGATCGAAAAGGGCCTGGCCGGTGCCACCGGGGGCGGCGACGGCGGCACCTCGACCCGTCTGGTCGGCCAGTTCCTGTACTGGCTGCAGGAAGCCCGTACCCGTGTGTTCGTGGTGGCAACCGCCAACGATGTGTCCAAGCTGCCCCCGGAGCTGCTGCGCCGGGGCCGGTTCGACGAGCTCTTCTTCGTCGACCTGCCGACCGCGCCGGAACGCCGCGACATCATCGGCATCTACGCCCGCCGGGGCCTGCAGCAGCGCGAACTGGCGCCGGCGCTGCTCGACGAGCTGGTCGAACTGTCCGAGGGCTTTGCCGGTTCGGACCTGGAATCGGCGGTGCGTGAGGTGGTGAAAGAGGCCTACCTGAAGGGCGATGCCGTGGTCACCGATGCGCTGTTCCGGCGCAGTTTCCAGAACGTGGTGCCGTTGTCGCGGACCGCACCGGAGCAGATCGAGAACATCCGCGCCTGGGGCCGTGAACGGGCGGTGCCGGCCTCAGGCGAGCCGATCGCGGCCAGCACCCCGGCCGCCGGGCGGCCGCGCCGCGCCGTTCTGGCATGAGCGACCGGGCCGGCAGGCCCTGCCGGCCTCGGTTGCGCCATCAGGGCCAAGCGGGCATAATGCGCGGCTCGCTGTGTCCAAAAACCTTTGGATCGGCGGCCGGGAACACGTCATCCGGCCCGCCCTCGACAGCGTAACCCTTTGATTCTCATGACGTGTGGCGGGAAACCGCCGAGGCCGCCGTCGCCCGGGCTATGGGCTGACAACTACTTTTATCGAGGTGCGCAATGTCCCGCGTATGCCAAGTTTCCGGCAAGCGAGTGCAGACGGGTAACAACGTCTCGCACGCCAACAACAAGACCCGTCGTCGTTTCCTGCCCAACCTGCACGAGCGCCGCTTCTGGGTTGCCAGCGAAAACCGCTGGGTCAAGCTTCGTGTTTCCGCGCATGCCCTGCGCACCATCGACAAGAACGGTATCGACTCCGTTCTGGCTGAGCTGCGTTCGCGCGGCGAAAAGGTCTGAGGAGTAAACGATCATGGCAGGCAAGCGCGATAAGATCCGTCTGATTTCGACGGCCAACACTGGCCACTTCTACACGACGGACAAGAACAAGAAGAACACCCCCGGGAAGATGGAATTCCTGAAGTACGATCCGGTCGTGCGCAAGCACGTCCTGTACAAGGAAGGCAAGATCAAGTAATCCGCAAGGGTTCTTGAGCTTCCCGACGAAAAACCCGCCCTCGTGGCGGGTTTTTTGTTGCCCCGGCGATGCACGGTGCCGGGCCGCAGCGGCTGCACCGGTCACCCCGGCGGCACAGCCGCCCATGGCAGAATGCGTTTCCCCTCCCGACGGGCGACGCGATGCTGTTCGAGTGGCTGCTGGGTTCGTGGTTGTTGATGCTGGATTGGCTGATCCGGCTGGCCGCGCTGTTGTGGATTCCCAGCCGCACCACGCCGGGTGCCGCGCGCAGCTGGTTGCTGCTGGTCGGCTTCGTGCCGCTGCTCGGGCTGCCGCTGTATCTGCTGTTCGGCCACCCGTGGCTGTCGCGCCAGCGCGTGCAGCGCCAGGCCGAGGCCTCCCAGGTGATCCGCGAGGAGCAGGCCCTGCAGCCGCCGCTGCGCTGGACGCCCCCACCGGAGACGGCCACCGCCGAGATCGTGCCGCTGATCGAGCGCCAAGGCGATTTCATGCCCATCCACGGCAACGCGGTGGATCTGCTCAATGATTACGACGCCTCGCTGCAGGCCCTGATCGAAGACATCGACCAGGCACGCGAGCGTGTGCACCTGCTGTACTACCTGATGTTCGACGATGCCGTCGGCGAGGCCATCGTGCAGGCGCTGCAGCGGGCCGCCGCACGCGGGGTGCACTGCCGCGTGCTGCTGGATGCAGTGGGGGCCAAGCGTGGGCTGCGCCACTACCGCCACCGTCTCCAGGCCCTCGGCGTAGATGTGCGCGCGATGCTGCCCGGTGGGCTGCGCTGGCGCCGCAGTGGCCGCATGGACCTGCGCAACCACCGCAAGATCGCGGTGATCGACAACCGCGTCGGCTACATCGGCTCACAGAACCTGGCGCGCGCGCAGTTTGTCGCCGGGTTCCCGAACAAGGAGCTGGTCGCGCGCGTGCGCGGGCCGGTGGTGGCGCACCTGGAAGCGGTGTTCGCCAGCGACTGGTACATGGAAACCGGGCAGCGCCTGGATGTGCTCACCGCGGTGCCGGTGTGCTCGGCCGATGTGCCGACCCAACTGCTGCCCAGTGGCCCGGCGTATCCCTTCAGCAACGCGCGCGATGCGGTGAACGCGCTGATCCATTGGCGCGCCGGCGCATCGTGCTGGTCACGCCGTACTTCGTGCCGGATGAGGCGACCCTGAGTGCGCTGCGCATCGCGGCGCTGTCCGGCGTGCAGGTGCAGCTGATCCTCTCGGCCAGTACCAACCAGCGGTTGACCTCCTGGGCGCAGGAGGCCTACTACGATGAGCTGCTGCGCAGCGGCGTGCGCATCGCGTTGTACGAGCCTCACTTCCTGCATGCCAAGCACCTGACCGTCGATGAAGACATCGCCCTGGTCGGCTCGATCAACCTGGATATCCGCTCGTTCGCGCTCAATGCCGAGATCGGCATGCTCTGTTACGACGCCGGCATGGTGCGCCAGCTGGCGCAGATCGAAGCGGACTATCTGGAACAGTCCCGTCCGCTCGATCTGGCGACGTGGCGCCAGCGGCCGGCGTGGAAGCGCAGCCGCGAAGGCATCGCACGGCTGGCCGATGCGTTGATGTAGCCCGCTATGACGCACGTGGACGGCCGGTCCACGCGCATCGCCTACAATCGATGCATGACTGCGTCCGATACCCACCGCCAGTGTGATCTGGCCATCGTCGGCGGCGGCGCTGCCGGCGTCCTCGTCGCGCTGCAGGCCCTGCGCCATGCTGCGCGACCGTCACGCATCGTGCTGTTCGAGCCGGCTTCGGCGCTGGCCGAAGGCATCGCCTACGCCACGCCTTGGCCTGAGCACCTGCTCAACGTGCCGGCCGGCAAGATGAGCGGGCTGCCCGATCAGCCTGCGGATTTCCTGGATTACCTCATCGACAGCCAGGCGATTGCCGAGGTGCCGCGCGAGGTGCTGGCGGACCAGTTCGTGCCGCGCCGCCATTTCGCCGCCTACCTGCGTGAGCGCCTGGAACAGGCGTGCGAGCGCAGCGTGGCGGCGCTGGAGGTGGTCGAGCAGCCGGTGTTCGCGCTGGAGCCGACCGGCCACGGCGTACAGCTGCGGCTCGACGATGACGTGACGTGGCGCGCGCAGCGCGTGGTGTTGGCCTGTGGCAACAGCATGCGTCCGCTGCCGGTACCCGGTGCCGACGCACTGCCGCCCGCGCAGGCGGTGGAGGCCTGGGACTACGACGGCGTGCGTGTGCTGGCCGGCGACGACGACCTGGCCATCGTCGGCTCGGGCCTGAGCATGGCCGACAGTGTGGTCGCCCTGGCCGCCGCCGGTCACCGCGGGCGCATCTACGTGCTGTCGCGCCATGCGCTGCTGCCGTTGCCACACGCCCACGGCGCGGCGGTCACCTTCGATCCGCAGCCGCTGCTGACGATGTCGCTGCGCCAGCGCGTGCGGGAGCTGCGCGCGCAGGCCGATGCCGCCGTGGCCCAAGGCATTCCATGGCAGAGCGTGATGGACCGGATCCGGCCGATGGGCCAGGCGTTGTGGCTGAGCCTGGGCGAGGCCGATCAGCGCCGCTTCCTGCGCCACGTGGTGCGGTACTGGGACGTGCACCGCCACCGCATCGCCGAATCGGTGCATGCCCAGGTCAGCGAGCTGGAGCGCAGCGGCCAGCTGCAGCGCCATCGGGCCCGGCTGGATACGCTGCTGGTGCAGGAAAGCGGGCTGCAGCTGCACGGCCGCAGCCCGGACGGTGGCCTGCCGCCCCTGACCGTGCGCGCGGTGATCAATGCCACCGGGGTGGAGACCCGCGCGCTGTCCATGCGCAATCCGCTGATCCAGCAGCTGCTGGCGGACGGCCATGCCCGCCCGGGCCCGCATGGCCTTGGGCTGGAGACCACCGTGGACGACGGTGCCCTGATCGATGGCCATGGCCAGCCGCAGCCTGCGATCCGGGTGGTCGGCAGCCTGCGCATCGGCACCCTGTGGGAGAGTCTGGCGATCCCGGAACTGCGCGTGCAGGCCGAACAGGCCGCGCGCGGCTGAACCCGTTCGATCCGGGTGCCGGGTAACGGCCCGGAGCGCCCCGCCCGAGGGTAAAATGGGGACATGGATGTTTCCCACTTGCTCGACGGGTTGAACCCCGCCCAGCGCGAAGCTGTGTCCGCCCCGCCCGGCCACCATCTGGTGCTTGCCGGTGCCGGTTCCGGCAAGACCCGCGTGCTTATCCACCGCATCGCCTGGCTCAATGAAGTCTGCGGCGTGCCGACCCATGGCATTTTTGCGGTGACCTTCACCAACAAGGCTGCCGGCGAGATGCGTCACCGCATCGACCTGCAGCTGTCGCAGGGCAGCCGCGGTGCCTGGATCGGCACCTTCCACGGCCTGGCCCATCGCCTGCTGCGCCTGCATTTCCAGGACGCCAAGCTGCCCGACAGCTTCCAGGTGATGGATTCGGACGACCAGCTGCGGCTGGTCAAGCGCGTGGTCCAGCAGCTGGAGATCGATGACGGCAAGTTCCCGCCGAAGCAGATCGCCTGGTGGATCAACGAGCAGAAGGACGAGGGCCGTCGCCCGCAGCATATCCAGCCCGAGCCGCATGACGCGTGGCTGGAAACCATGCGCCAGGCGTATATCGCCTATCAGGAGCGCTGCGACCGCGCCGGTCTGGTCGATTTCGCCGAGCTGCTGCTGCGCGCGCATGAACTGCTGCGCGACAACCCGGCGCTACTGGCGCACTACCGCTCGCGCTTCCGCGAAATCCTGGTGGACGAGTTCCAGGACACCAACGCCATCCAGTACGCCTTCGTGCGCGTGCTGGCCGGCGATACCGGTCACGTGTTCGTGGTCGGCGACGACGACCAGGCCATCTACGGCTGGCGCGGCGCCAAGGTCGAGAACGTCCAGCGCTTCCTGAAGGATTTCCCGGGTGCTCAGACCGTGCGCCTGGAACAGAACTACCGCTCCACCGCCAACATCCTCGGCGCGGCGAATGCGGTGATCGCGCACAACCCGGACCGTATCGGCAAGGAGTTGTGGACCGACAGCGGCGATGGCGATCCCATCGATCTGTACGCGGCCTACAACGAAATGGACGAGGCGCGTTACGTGGTCGAGCGCGCGCGCCAGTGGGTGCGCGATGGTGGCAGCTACGGCGACGTCGCCGTGCTCTACCGCAGCAATGCACAGTCGCGTGCCTTCGAAGAAGCGCTGCTCTCCGAGCAGGTGCCGTACCGCGTGTACGGCGGCATGCGCTTCTTCGAGCGCGCCGAAATCAAGGACGCGCTGGCGTACCTGCGGTTGATGACCAACCGCAACGATGACGCTGCCTTCGAGCGCGCGGTCAACACGCCGACGCGTGGCATCGGCGACCGCACCCTGGATGAAGTGCGCCGTTTGGCCCGTACCCACGCCATCTCGCTGTGGGAGGCCACGATGCTGACCACGCAGGGAAATGCGCTCGCTGCACGTGCACGCAACGCGCTGGCCGGCTTCCTGGTGCTGGTCAACCAGCTCCAGGCCGAAGCCGACACGATGACCCTGGCCGAACGCATCGACCACGTGCTGATGCGCTCGGGCCTGCGCGAGCACTGGTCCAAGGAAAGCCGCAACGCGCTGGATTCGGAATCGCGCGCGGACAACCTGGACGAACTGGTTTCGGTGGCCTCGCGCTTCGTGCGTCGCGAAGACGATGTCGAAGAAACCCAGGACATGAGCGAGCTGGTCGCCTTCCTCGCCTATGCCTCGCTGGAGGCCGGCGAAGGCCAGGCCCAGGCCGGCGAAGAGGGCGTGCAGTTGATGACGCTGCATGCTGCCAAGGGCCTGGAGTTCCCACTGGTGTTCCTGGCGGGCATGGAAGACGGGCTGTTCCCGAGCGCGCGCTCGCTGGAAGAAAGCGGCCGGCTGGAAGAAGAACGTCGCCTGGCGTATGTGGGCATCACCCGCGCGCGCCAGAAGCTGGTGCTCTGCTACGCTGAATCACGTCGCATCCATGGCCAGGACAACTACAACGTGCCCTCGCGCTTCCTGCGCGAGATCCCGCGGGAGCTGGTCAACGAAGTGCGCCCCAAGGTGCAGGTCTCGCGCGGCACCTCGCTCGGTGCCAACCGGGTGATGGGCCACGCGGCGCTGGAAGCACCGCCGCTCAAGCTGGGCGCGATGGTCAACCATCCCAAGTTCGGCGAAGGCATGGTCACCGACTACGAAGGCAGCGGTCAGCACGCCCGCGTGCAGGTGGAATTCATCGAGGCCGGCAGCAAGTGGCTGGTGATGGCGTATGCCAATCTGACGGTGCTCTGAGCAGCGCTCGTCATCCGGTAGTGCCGGCCGCTGGCCGGCAGCTGCCTGCTGCGGCGTTGTCGGGAGCCGGCCAGCGG
>NZ_JASCOO010000053.1:0-30231 GCF_029959485.1 Stenotrophomonas sp. PS02301 | reverse complement strand
CCCCCCCCCCCCCCCCCCCCCCCCCCCCCCCGCGCCCGCCCCCGCGCCCCCCCCCCCCCCCCCCCCCACCACCGGATGACGCCAGGCCGGCTCAGGCGGCCAGCAGCTCGAAGATCACCGGCTCGCCGCTGACCGACGATGCGCACACCCACAGCTCGAACTGGCCCGGCTCGGCGCGGAACACGCCATCGCGACCGGTGAAGCCCAGCGCATGGCGGTCCAGCGTGAAGTGCACCTCGGTGCTCTCACCCGGCTGCAGGGCAATCTTGTCGAAACCCTTCAGCTCGCGCACCGGCCGCACGCGGCTGGCCACGCGATCGTGGATGTACAGCTGCACCACTTCCTCACCGGCCACCGCGCCGGTGTTGGTCAGCGTGGTGGTGATGGTCAGGGTGTCGTCCCAGCCCAGCTGCGCGCTGCTCAGCTGCGGCACGCCATAGGCGAACGTGGTGTAGCCGATACCGTGGCCGAAGGCGTATGCCGGCTCGTTCGGAATCTCGCGCCAGCGCGCCTTGAACTCGGACATGGTCGGCAGTTCCGGGCGACCGGTACGCGCGTGGTTGTAGAAGTACGGCTGCTGGCCGGACACCTGCGGGAAGCTGACCGGCAGGCGACCGGACGGGTTGTAATCACCGAACAGCACATCGGCCACGGCGTGCCCGGTCTGGGTGCCCAGGTACCAGGTGATCGCCACGGCATGCGCATTGCGCACGGCGCCCTGCAGGGCCAGCGCGCGGCCATTGCGCAGCAGCACCACCAGCGGCTTGCCGGTCATCGCCACTGCCTCGGCCAATGCCTGCTGCGCGGGCGGCAGCGTGATCTCCACGCGCGACTGGGCTTCACCGCTGTACCGCTGCGGTTCGCCCAGCGCGAGTACCACCACATCGGCACGCAGCGCGGCAGCGACCGCCTGTTCGATACCGTCCTGCACGGCCGCTTCCAGATCGCAGCCCGGCACGATCTCCAGCAGCGCCTCATCGCTGATCGCTGCGCGGACGCCGGCTTCCAGGGTGACGTAGCGCGACTTGTCGCCGAACAGCGTCCAGCAGCCTTCGATGTTCTCGCGGTCCTGCACGAACGGCCCGATCAGCGCGATCTTCTGCCCGGCCTTCTTCAGCGGCAGCACCGACTCGGCATTCTTGAGCAGCACGATCGAGCGGCGCGCGGCATCGCGCGAGAGTTCGTCATGCGCAGCGATATGCGAAGTGTCCGCTTCGCGTGCCAGATCGAGCGAGCGGTACGGGTCGTCAAACAGACCGATCGCGTCCTTCAGGCGCAGGATGCGGCGCACCGATTCGTCCAGGGTGGCCATCGGCACTTCGCCGCTCTCGATCAGGCCCGGCAGGTGCTCGGCGTAGAAGCCGCTCTGCATGCTCAGGTCCAGGCCGGCAGTGAAGGCCTTGGCGGTGGCGTCGCGGTCATCGGCGGCATAGCCGTGCGCGACCAGTTCCATGTCGGCGGTGTAATCGGAGATCACCACGCCCGGGAAGTTCCACTCCCCGCGCAGGATGTCGGTCAGCAGCTCGGCGTTGGCGCTGGCCGGCACGCCGTTGATGTCGTTGAACGAGGACATCACGGTCAGGGCGCCGGCTTCGAAGGCGGCCTTGAACGGCGGCAGGTGGACGTCGCGCAGGGTCTGCGGCGAGATGTCCACCATGTTGTATTCCATGCCGGCCATCACCGCGCCGTAAGCGGCGAAATGCTTCGGCGTGGCCAGCAGCGCATCGTCGGCGCGCAGGTCCGGGCCTTGGAAGCCGCGCACACGGGCGGCGGCGAATGCACAGCCCAGCACCACGTCTTCACCGGCGCCCTCGGCGCCACGGCCCCAGCGCTGGTCGCGGGCGATATCCACGGCCGGCGCATAGGTCCAGTGCAGGCCGGCGGCGGTGGCTTCCACCGCGGTGGCACGGGCGGTGCGCTCGGCCAGGTCTGGCTCGAAGCTGGCGGCCTCGCCCAGCGGGATGGGGAAGACGGTGCGCATGCCATGGATCACGTCCGCAGCCAGGATCACCGGGATCTTCAGGCGGCTTTCTTCCAGCGCGACCTGCTGGATGCGGCGGCCGGCTTCCACGCCCACGCCATTGAACAGCGAGCCCACCTTGCCCTCGCGCACCTGCTGCAGCACCTGGTCGGCGTTGCTGACGTTGGCTTCCGGATTCACATCCGGCGCGAACGGGCGGACCATGTCGGCGAACACACCCAGCTGGCCGACTTTTTCAACGACGGTCATCTGGGCAATGAGGGTTTCGATACGATCGGCGGCCACCGGCTGTCCTTATGAAAACGTTTACAAGCCCGGGATTCTAGCGTTCCCGAAGCCGTTGTGAATGACTTTTGCGTTCATTTTTCTTCCCCGGAGGGAGACCCCCGCCGCCGCGCGGGCGGCGACGGAGGCACAGGAGCTTACTCCGCAGCGGCCAAGCGCTGCTGCCCCGCCATCAACATGGCATCGCTGGATTCCTGGAAAACCCGCAGCCCGAAGGCCGGGAGGATCGCCAGCAGGTGATCGAACACGTCCGACTGCACGCCCTCGTACTCACCCCACGCCGTGCTGCGGGTGAAGCAGTAGATCTCCAGTGGCAGGCCCTGTGTGGTGGGCTGCAGCTGCCGTACCAGCAGGGTCATCTCCGTATGGATGCCCGGATGGTGCTGCAGATAGCGCTCCACATAGGCGCGGAAGGTGCCCAGGTTGGTGACCCGGCGCGCATTGACGGCCGCCACGCCCTTGGCCTGGAGTTCGGCGTTGTACTGCTGCAGCTCGGCCTGCTTGCCGCGCAGGTAATCGCCCAGCACCGCGAACTGCTCCAGCTCGGCCAGCATCGGCGCATCGACGAAACCGACACTGTGCTGGTCCAGGTACAGCGCGCGCTTGATCCGGCGGCCGCCTGCTTCCTGCATGCCGCGCCAGTTCTTGAACGACTCGGTCACCAGCTTCTTGGTCGGGATGGTGGTGATGGTCTTGTCGAAGTTCTGCACGGTGATGGTGTGCAGGGCGATATCGATCACATCGCCATCGGCGTTCTGGCTGGGCATTTCGATCCAGTCGCCCAGCCGCACCCGGCCATCGCCGCTGATCTGCACGCTGGCCACCAGCGACAGTATCGTGTCCTGGAAGATCAGCATGAGTACCGCGGTGGCCGCGCCGAGGCCGGTGACCAGCGGGCCGAGCTTCACCCCCAGCAGGGTCGCTACGATCGACAGGCCGGCGATCACGAAGACGATGATCTTCACGACCTGCAGGTAGCCCTTGATCGGCTTGTTGCGCGCATCCGGGCGGCGCTCGTACAGATCGTTGGCGGCGTCCAGCGCATGCGAGACGGCCAGCGCCACGGTCAGCACCGCCCAGGCCCGGCACGCCCCGATCACGAACTCCACCAGCTCCGGCGGCAGATCGGGCACGATCCGGATGCCGGCGGCGATCACCATGCTCGGCACCACGTTGGACAGCCGCGAGATCACCCGCAGGTTGTTGCCACCTTCATTGCCCGCGCTGTGGCCAGGCAGGCGGTTGACCAGCTTGCGCAGACCGCGCAGCAGGATCTTCTTGGTGACGAAGTTGGCCAGCCAGGCCGCCAGGGCCAGCGCCGCCAGCACCAGCAGGGTGTAGGCCCAGGGCCAGGGTTCCAGGGTCCGCTGGACACTGTCCAGCCATCGGGTTGCCACTACCGCATCCAACATCGTGTATCGCTCTCCTATCAGGGGTATCAGGGCGTTGCCAGGTCCTGCGCGCTGCGCTCGATGATCACGCCAACCGCGCGCGCGCCGCGTACCGCGCCGGGCTTGCTGAGCTTCAGGCGCAGCCACTGCACGTTGAATTCACGCAGCACGATCTCGGCGATGCGCTCGGCCAGGGTTTCGACCAGGCCGTAGTCCGAGTCACGCACGAATTGCTCGATGCGCTTGCTGACGGCTTTGTAATTGAGGGTATCGGCGATGTCGTCGCTGGCCGCCGGGCGGCGGTTGTCGAAGCCCATTTCGAGATCGAAACGCAGGGTCTGGCGGATCCGCCGTTCCCAGTCGTAGATCCCGATCAGGGCATCGATTTCGAGCCCTTCAATGAATACCTTGTCCATAGCCATGCCACGTGGAAGATGGCGACCATGGTAACGGGGCTGTCCGGAATGTGCCGGGAACCGGGGTGAGTGGGCGCGCCCTACACCGCCGGCAGCGTCGCCATATCCCAGCGCGGCGTGACCTGCACCTGGGGCGGAGTGTGCTGGCCCGCTTCAAGACGCAGCGCGCCAGCGAAGGCGATCATCGCGCCGTTGTCGGTGCACAGCGCCGGGCGCGGGAAGCAGGCGCGGCCACCACGGCGGGCGGCCATCTGCTGCAGCTTGGCACGCAGGCGCTTGTTGGCCCCCACCCCGCCGGCCACCACGATCACATCGGTGCCCGCCGCCTCCAGCGCGCGCTCGCACTTGATCGCCAGGGTGTCGACCACGGCATCTTCAAAGCCACGGGCAATGTCAGCGCGGGTCTGCTCGCTCTGGTCACTGTCGCGCCAGGCCAGCAGGACCTGGGTCTTCAACCCGGAGAAGCTGAAATCCAGCCCGGGGCGGTCGGTCATCGGGCGGGTGAACTTGAACCGGCCCGGCGTGCCGCGCTCGGCCAGGGCGGCCAACTGTGGGCCACCGGGGTACGGCAGGCCCATCAGCTTGGCGGTCTTGTCGAAGGCCTCGCCGGCGGCGTCGTCCAGGGTCTCGCCCAGCAGTCGGTACTGGCCGATCCGGTCCACGGCGACCAGCTGGGTATGCCCACCGGACACCAGCAGGGCCACGAAGGGCGCCTGCGGCGGGTCGTCTTCCATCAGCGGGGCCAGCAGATGCCCTTCCATATGGTGTACACCGACCGCCGGCACCTCCAGCGCCCAAGCCAGCGAACGGGCCACGCCCGCCCCGACCAGCAGCGCGCCGACCAGGCCGGGGCCGGCGGTATAGGCCACCCCGTCGATGTCGGCCACGGTCATGCCGGCCTCGGCCAGGGTCTGCCGGATCAGCGGCAGCAGCTTGCGCACGTGGTCGCGGCTGGCCAGCTCGGGCACCACCCCGCCGTATTCAGCGTGGAGGGCGATCTGGCTGTAGACCGCATGGGCGCGCAGGGCGTCGATCCCGGACAGGGAGGTGTCATACACCGCCACGCCGGTCTCATCGCAGGAAGATTCGATACCAAGGACTCGCATAATGGGTATTATGGACCTCTTCAGGCCCCGGCAGACGTACGCTGGCCTGTCTGCGCATCACCCGTGGCCAAGAAGTTCGCCGGGGTGGGTTGCAACTTCTTTTCTCGCCGCTATAATGTGCGGCTCTCACCGGGCGTGACCCGGTTCTACTGTGTCCCGGAGATTCCATGCCCAGCGTTAAAGTCCGCGAGAACGAGCCCTTCGAGTTTGCGCTCCGTCGCTTCAAGCGCACCTGCGAAAAGGCCGGCGTGCTGGCCGAAACCCGCAAGCGCGAGTTCTATGAAAAGCCGACCCAGGAGCGTAAGCGTAAGGCTGCCGCTGCTGTGAAGCGTCAGCTGCGCCGTTCGTCGCGCGACGTCACCAAGCGTCAGCGCCTGTACTGATCGGACGCAACTTCGATACGGCAGGCCTTGGCCTGTCGTGACGGAGCCGAAGCCGGAACGCGCGAGCGTTACCGGCTTTTTGCGTTCCAGCGCTTCGGCGCCCCGCTTTCCTTTTCCACCGACACGAGGTGTTCCCATGAGCCTGAAGCAGCAGCTCACCGATGACATGAAGGCCGCCATGAAGGCCGGCGAGAAGCACCGCCTGGGCGTGATCCGCCTGATGAACGCCGCGATCAAGCAGCGCGAAGTCGACGAGCGCATCGAGCTGGACGACGCCGCCGTGCTCGCCGTGCTGGAAAAGATGGTCAAGCAGCGCAAGGACTCGGTCACCCAGTTCGAAGCCGCCAACCGCGAAGACCTGGCCGTGATCGAGCGCGAGGAAATCGTGGTGATCGACCAGTACCTGCCGGCCAAGCTGGGCGAGGCCGAGATCGTGGCCGCCATCCAGGCCGCCATCGCCGAAACCGGCGCGACCACCCCGGCCGACATCGGCAAGCTGATGGGCGCCCTCAAGCCGCGCCTGGCCGGTCAGGCCGACATGGGCCTGGTGTCCAAGCTGGTCAAGCAGCAGCTGGCTGGCTGAATCCCGCCGCCACGCCGCAGTGAAAAGGCCCGCATCTCGCGGGCCTTTTCCGTTTCAACAGGTCCGTTGTTACGAGGCCTGGCGACAGTTGCGCAGCGTCATCGAGCTTTCCTCGATCGAACTGATCTCGCCTTCCAGCTTGGCCCAGTCGCGCTCGCGCAGCATGGTGAAGTTGGCGGCCTGGTCCGACGCGAATTCGCAGCGGATGGTGTAGTTGTTGTTGTTGAACGTGTCGTTCTGGCGGACGCGCAGCAGGCCGCGGGTCGGGGTGACCAGATAGTTGATCGAGCCGACCTCGCCGGGCTTGGTCGAATACGTGTTGGTGTTGACCGTATAGATCTGGCCGTCGATCTGATAGCGCCGCCCCACGTACTTCGCGTACAGCGGCAGGAAGGTGGCCGAGCGATCGCCCTTGTCTTCCTTGTTGGTGGTGGTCCCCAGCAACATGTCCTTGAAGGCGCCGGCACTGCGGTACAGCGCCATGGTGTCTTTCACTTCCTTGCCCATTTTCTTGGACAGGTCCGGTGCGGCCACCGTCTCTACCGCCGGCATTGGATACTGCGAACGCCCCGCCGCAGCGAGCGCATCGCCCTGGCTGCCTGCCTTCAGCTTGCCGAGCATCTCGCACATCGACTGCTTGGCCGCCTGCGGCTCGATCGTCTGGCCGCGGGCCAGCTTGGTCGCCAGGGTGACGCGGCCGGTGCGGTCGGCCGTCGCAACCATCACCAGCGGGGTGCGCAGGCCTTCTCGCTGGATCAGGTACTGATCGCCGCTGTCGCCGTCCACCAGCTGGCCGCCGACCTCGAACTTGTCATCGCCGCCGATCTTGCGCAGCTGGTCCAGCGCGCTCTGAACCTTCAACCCCGGCAAGGTGAGATCGGCCATGTAAAGGGCGCCGTTGCGCGGATCCCCTACCGTCTTGAAGGCCTTTTCGCAGGCCGGGGACGCCATCGCTGGCCCTGCAGCGGCCAACAGCACCATCGTCGTGTAGACCATTCCTTTCATGAAGCGTCCTTTCTGCTGTGAAGGTGGAAAACCGGGCAAAAGGATAACGCGATATCCGTCAAGATCTTGACCTGATCGAATCACTTCACCCGGCTCAACCCGGCGATTTGCTAGAACGGAGGCCTCGCTCCCGATCTGACGCCGTCCATGCCGCATACGCGCCCTTCCCTGTCCACCGTCCGCAAACACCTGGCGCGGCTGGAGCAGAGCTTCCCCGCCGTGCTGCTGCGCCGCTTCATCGATGCAGACGTGATGACCCAGGCCGCCGCGCTGGCCTTCTACGCCCTGCTCTCGATGGCGCCGCTGCTGGTGCTGCTGCTGTGGCTGACCGCCTCGCTGTACCCCCCGGCGCAGCAGGCGCTGCTGGGCCAGATCAATGATGTGGCCGGCACCAGCGCCGCCTCGGTGGCGGAGACCGTGCTCAGCAACGCCAACAACCAGCCGGACATCGGCACGCTGGCCGGCGTGTGGAGCACCCTGCTGCTGTTCATTGGTGCCACGGCGGTGTTCGCGCAGCTGCAGAACGCCCTGAACCTGATCTTCAACACCAGCGGCGAGCGCCTGGACGGCATCGTGGCCTGGTTGCGCAAGCGCGTGTTTTCGTTCGGCGTGGTGCTGGCGCTGGGCTTCCTGCTGATCCTCTCGATGACCGCCACCACGATGCTGCAGGTCGTGTTCGCGCACCTGCCCTCGGTGCTGCCGGCGATCGGCTATCTGACCAGCCTGGCCCTGTACACCGTGGGCTTCGCCTTCCTCTACCACTACCTGCCCGACCGCCGCGTGGCGTGGCGCCAGGCCTTCATCGGTGGTGCGATCACCTCGGCCCTGTTCGCACTGGGCCGCTATGGCATCGGCCTGTACATCGCCACCGTCGCACCGGGCAGCGCGTATGGCTCGATGGGCGCGCTGGTGATCTCGCTGGTGTGGA
This sequence comes from Stenotrophomonas sp. PS02301, assembly GCF_029959485.1. NCBI lineage: Bacteria > Pseudomonadati > Pseudomonadota > Gammaproteobacteria > Lysobacterales > Lysobacteraceae > Stenotrophomonas > Stenotrophomonas sp. PS02301. The sequence continues at coordinate 22,153 of NZ_JASCOO010000053.1, read as the reverse complement.
TCTACTACGCCACGGTGGTCTTCTTCGTCGGTGCACTGATGACCTCGGTGATTGATGAGCGCCTGCGCGCCCATGCCGTCCTCGCCGAGGCTGGGGTGGAGCCACCGAAACCGGGCGAACCGGCCGGCAGCTAGTAGACTAGCGGTACCCCCGCTTCCGTGCGTGGCCGTGAGCGGCCATGCCCCGCCTGCTGCCCATGGCCCGTATCCCCGACGCATTCATCGACGACCTGCTGGCCCGCTCCGACATTGTCGAGGTGGTGGGCAGTCGCGTGCCGTTGAAGCGCCAGGGCAAGGAATACGCAGCGCGCTGCCCGTTCCATGACGAGCGCTCGGCCTCGTTCACGGTCTCACCGACCAAGCAGTTCTATCACTGCTTCGGCTGCGGCGCGCATGGCACGGCGATCAGCTTCCTGATGAATTACGACCGCCTCGAGTTTCTCGACGCGGTCGATGAGCTGGCCAAGCGCGTGGGCATGGAAGTGCCGCGCGATACCCAGCCGCGCACCGCCCAGCAGCAGGACGACAGCCGCGATCTGTACTCGGCGCTGGATGCGGCCACGCGCTTCTTCCAGACCGCGCTGAAGGGCAGCGACAAGGCGCGCGCCTACCTGGACCAGCGCGGAGTCGATGAAGAGAACCGCGAGCGCTTCGCCATCGGTTACGCACCGGATGGCTACAGCGCGCTGAAGGATGCCCTGGGCAAGGACGAGCGGCGGATGAAGCTGCTCGACCGCGCCGGCCTGTTATCCAAGAACGACCGCGGCCACGTCTACGACAAGTTCCGCGACCGGGTCATGTTCCCGATCTTCGACCGCCGTGGCCGCGTGATCGCCTACGGCGGTCGGGTCATGGAGAAAGACGACGGCCCGAAGTACCTCAACTCACCCGAGACCGCGCTGTTCCACAAGGGCCGCGAGCTGTACGGCCTGTGGCAGGTGCGCCAGGCCAATCAGAAGATCGAGCGGCTGATCGTGGTCGAGGGCTACATGGACGTGGTCTCGCTGTTCCAGTTCGGCGTCACCCAAGCGGTGGCGACACTGGGCACGGCGACCACGCCGGACCACGCCGAGCTGCTGTTCCGCAATGCGCCGGACGTGTTCTTCTGCTTCGATGGCGATGCCGCCGGCCGGCGCGCCGGCTGGCGTGCGCTGGAGTCGGTGCTGCCGCGCATGAAGGACGGCCGCCAGGCCTTCTTCCTGTTCCTGCCCGATGGCGAAGACCCGGACACCATCGTGCGCAAGGAAGGCCGCGAGGGCTTCGATGCCCGCCTGCAGCAGGCCACGCCGCTGTCGCAGTTCTTCTTCGACGAGCTCACCCGTGAGGTCAACATGGGCACGCTCGACGGCAAGGCACGTCTGGCCGAACGGGCCAAGCCGATGCTGGCGCAGATTCCCGATGGCGCCTTCGGCGACCTGATGAAGCAGCAGCTGACCACGCTGACCGGGCTGGGCGCCAAGCCCGGTGCATCCGTGCAGCCCTCACGCCAACCGCAGCGCGCGGTGGCACCGGCACAGCGCCGCAGCCTGGTGCGCGCGGCCATCGCGATCCTGCTGCAGCAGCCCTCGCTGGCGATGACCCTGGAAGGCCATCACTTCACCGGCCTGCGCCTGCCCGGCATCGAACTGCTGACCGAACTGCTGACCCTGGTCGAGCAGCGCCCGGACATCAGCACCGGGGCGCTGCTGGAGCACTTCGAAGGCCGCGAGGAACAGGAATCGCTGCACAAGCTGGCCGCGCAGACCCTGCCAGGCGACGAGGCGATGTGGACCCAGGAGCTGCATGACGCGGTGGCCCAGCTGGAGAAACAGCTGCTGATGCAACGTCTGGATGAGCTTCAGGCAAAGCAGAGCCAGCAGGGTCTGGACGATACTGACAAGTACGAGCTGCGCGAACTGCTCAAGGCGCGCAGCACCCTCCGCTTCTGACCAACGGAGCCGCCGTGGCATCCCACCTCGCCCGTCCCGCTGCATCGATCCTCCGCTGGCTCCGCGCTGGCGTCATCGCCGCACTGCTGGCGCTATGCATGCCCGCCTGGGCCGCGGAGCTGCCCTTCGCGCAGCCACGGCCGCAGCTTTACACCGCAGGACAACCCAGCGCCGCTCAGCTGCAGCAGGCCGCCGCGGCCGGGGTCACGACGCTGATCGACCTGCGCCAGCCCGACGAAGCGCGCGGCTTCGATGAAACCGCCGCGGCCGAACGCCTGGGGCTGCGCTATGTGCGCCTCCCCGTTGCCGGTGCCGCCGGCCTGACCGACGCCAATGCGCAGGCCCTGCGTACCGCGCTGGCGCAGAGCCAGGGCCCGGTGCTGCTGCACTGCGCCTCCGGCAATCGCGCCGGCGCGCTGCTGGCACTGCTGCAGGCGCGTGACGGTGCCTCGGTGGATCAGGCCCTGCAGTTCGGCCGCGACGCCGGCATGACCTCGCTGGAAGGGCCGACCCGTGCCCTGCTGGAGCAGGACGCCGCGCGTTGACCCTGCTCTTCTTCTCCCGCTTACTTCCCTGCTCTACAGGAACCTGCCCACCATGACCCGCTGGTGGTCGCGCCTGCGACCGGACAACTTCACCCTCGCCCTGCTCTGCACCGTGCTGTTGGCGTCCTTCCTGCCGATGCACGGCGCCGCCGCGATGGTGCTCGACGATGTCACTGACGTCGCCATCGCCGCGCTGTTCTTCCTGCACGGCGCGCGCCTGCCGCGTGAATCGATCGTCGCCGGCCTGCTGCACTGGCGCCTGCACCTGACCATCCTGGCCTGCACGTTCGTGATGTTCCCGCTGCTGGGCCTGATGTTCAAACCGCTGGATGGCTGGCTGCTCACGTCCGAGCTGTACATCGGCGTGCTGTTCCTGTGTGCGCTGCCGTCCACCGTGCAGTCCTCGATCGCGTTCACCTCGATCGCCCGTGGCAACGTCCCGGCGGCGGTGTGCAGCGCCTCGCTGTCGAGCATCCTCGGCGTCTTCCTGACCCCGCTGCTGCTGGCCCTGCTGGCCGGCACCGAAGGCGGCATGCACAACCCCGGCCAGGCCATCGTCAGCATCATGCTGCAGCTGCTGGTGCCGTTCGTGGCCGGCCATCTGCTGCGCCCGTGGATCGCCCGCTGGGTCGAGAAGCAGCGCGCGCTGCTGCGCTATACCGACCAGGGCACGATCCTGCTGGTGGTCTACTCCGCCTTCGGCGAAGCGGTCAGCGAGGGCCTGTGGAGCAAGACGCCGCTGTTGTCGCTGCTCAGCGTGGCGGTGGTGGCGGCGGTGCTGCTCGGCATCGCAATGCCGCTGATCCGCTTCATCGCGCGCCGGCTGGGCTTCAACCGCGAAGACGAGATCACCATCCTGTTCTGCGGCTCGAAGAAGAGCCTGGCCACCGGCGTGCCCATCGCCAAGGTGCTGTTCGCCGGTGGCAGCCTCGGTGCGATCGTGCTGCCGATCATGATCTACCACCAGATCCAGCTGATCGTCTGCGCGATGATCGCGCAGCGGTATGCGCGTGATCCGGTGGTGGCGATGAAGGGTGACGGAGGCAGTTGAGCTCGCTCGACTGCCGCCATTGGTCGGACCTCAGCCCCCGGCTGATCAAGATCAATCATTGATTGCCGCAGCGATATCCTGCAGCACGCGTGCCTTGCGTTCCACGTCACTGTCGCCGGTTGCGGTGAGTGTGTATGCCTTGTCTCCAGCGGCCCAAGACAACACCACGCGACCACGTCCCTGACCATCAACATTCATCTCGAGCTGCGCAGGCGAGCCGTTGACGGCGGTGTTCTGGGCTTCGGCAATGACCTCGATGAGAGTACCTGGCACCCGGAAGTTTTCCTCATTGAACGCGACGATGCCCACGTCGCTCAACCGATAGAACCGCGTCAAGCCGGTGGACTTCACACCCTCCAACGCACCACTGGGCTCCATGCCGATCACCTCCGCGACACCGAGCACCGTCCCCAGAAGATTGGTCGGCGGACTGGGCAAGCGTTGACGGAGCACTGCGTCCGATCGCTTCGTCTTGGGTAAGCTGGCGAAGAGCCCCGCTGGCGACGGGATGGTTCCGTCAGGCACCCGGACTGGACCGGCCCGGCTGCGTTCAATCTGCCTGCGCAGCTGCTGTTTCACTGCCTCCGGTGCATCCAGCTCCGCCAGTTCAACCATCTTGAGGACACCAGCTGCAGGCACGCATCCCGCCGCTGGTACAGGCTCGCTGGATGCGGCCTGCAGCGTGCGCGCATGCAGCCACCGGCCGACCGCATCCACGGTATCGGGTCCGGTGTGAGGCAACGCGACAGATGACAGCACCACAACCAGGGTGAGAGGGGAAAGTGCGTTCATGACGATCATCACTCAGCAGGACGACGGCCACACCTTCCGCCCATGAGAAGCAGGTCCGCGCCCGGTTTATACGTGACGGGCGGCTCAAGGAAATGAGCTGTTGATCCGGCTTTTCAACGTAGATGCTCGCCTTACGCGACATCGCGGAACATTCCCATCCGAAAACGGCTACTCCACCCACCGCGCCACGCTGAAGCGCGGTAGCCAGATCTGCAGATCGTATGACCGGTCTGAGCCCGTTTTCTGCAGCGGCGAAGGCCCGGTATATGCCGACAGCGATCGCGCGCCGCATTGCCGATGCTGTGTGCAGCCCCACGCCTGCCCACTCCGCGCATCAACCCGGACCGCGTAGGGCTGGAGATCGAGCAGCAACGCAGTCATCGGCGGCCACGGCAGCCCTTCGGGCTGAGTGCGCATGGCATGCACGTTCCCGGTCAGTACCAACAGACGCCCAGCGGAGGGCAACGTTGCGTGGTGTGCACGCAGTGCATCGGCCATCGCCGCATCGCGCGCGCCGGTACCGGCCTGGGCCGCCGGCAGCACCTGATCGAAGCCAACTACTTGTACATCGTGGCCCTGCGCACGCAGGACCCGCACCGCCTCGATCAGCGCCAGCGTATCTTCATTACGGCGGCCGTCGTGCGGTTTACCTGCGGTGCGCCAGTAGGAGGTCGCGCGCACCGCCTGGCGTGCTGCGGCATCGCCATTGGAGGACAGGTAGGTGGCCAGCCGGGCGTTCTCGGTGGCCGGCAGTTCCAGCCCCAAGTGCAGCGGGGTGCCCTGTCCGGCGTAGGCCTCCGCCAGCGCCTGCACCAGTTGCGGCATCTCGCGCGTGCCATGCAGTTCACCGAGGACCACCAGACGGCTTTCGCCCGCATGCCGCATGATCTGTGCAGCAGTGTCCTCCACTGGTGCTACCGGTACCGGTGCCGCATTCGCCGCACCCAACGCCATCCCGATCAGCAGCCCCGCCACCCAACGCCATCGCTTCATACCGTCACTCCCTGTTCGGTAGAGAAGCAATGGCGGCAGTAATCACAGATTCAAGGCGGTTACTTCAACCAGGGCAGCATCCAGTGGTCCACCATCAGGAAGGCGAACAGCGCCATCAGGTAGACGATGGAGTAGCCGAACATCTTCATCGAGAACAGTTCATCCGGCGGATTCAGCATCCGCCAGGCGTACCAGAGGAAGACCGCGTTGAGCACGATCGCACCGCCGAGGTAGAACATGCCGCTCATGCCGAACACGACCGGCAGGAGGCTGACGATGGCCAGGGCGATCGAATAGACCATGATCGACTTGCGGGTGTACGCCACGCCGTGGGTGACCGGCAGCATCGGGATTTCCGCCTTGGCGTAATCCTCGCGGCGGAAGATCGCCAGCGCCCAGAAGTGCGGCGGGGTCCAGATGAAGATGATCAGCACCAGCAGCGACGCGTAGGCCCAGTCCCACGGGCCCTGCATGCCGGTGATCGCGGCCCAGCCGAGCATCGGCGGGGTAGCACCGGCGAGGCCGCCGATGACGATGTTCTGCGAGGTCGCGCGCTTGAGGTACACGGTGTAGATCACCGCGTACCCGATCAGCGAGGCGAAGGTCAGCACGGCGGTGATCACGTTGACCCAGACCACCAGGATCGTCATCGACAGCGCGATCAGCAGGCCCGCGAAGACGAGCACCTGCCACGGCTTGACCTTGCCCACCACCAGCGGGCGCCACGAGGTGCGCGCCATCTGCGCATCGATGCGCGCGTCCAGCAGCTGGTTGATCGCGGCGGCGGCCGAAGCGGCCAGCCAGATGCCGAGGAAGCCGAGCGCGCCGTCCAGCGCCTGCTGCGCGGTCGGCACGCCGGGGATGGCCAGGAACATGCCCACCAGCGCGGTGAACACGATCAGGGCGACGACCTTGGGCTTGGTCAGATCCCAGTACTGACGGTAACTGGCCATGCCGTCAGCCCACCTGCACGGCAGTGGACGCAGCGCTGGCCTTGCCACCCTCGGCATCCGGCGCGCGCAGGCGCGCCAGCAGCGTCACCAGCACGAACAGCAGCGCCACGGCGCCCCCGCTGTGCGCGACGGCCACTTCCAGCGGCACCGCCAGCTTCACGTTGAGGATGCCCAGGGTGATCTGCAGCACCACCAGCAGACCCAGGGCACTCGCCCAGCCGCGCATGCTCGGCAGGCGGAACAGGCGCACCGACAGCCACAGCAGGTACACGGCGACCACGATCGCCATCAAGCGGTGCGCCATCTGGATCGCGATGCGCGAGGCGCCATCGAGCACGCCCCCTTCGTAATCCACGCCGATGCCACGCCACAGGGTGAAGCCTTCCTTGAAATCATGCGGCGGCCACCACTGGCTGACGCAGCGCGGGAAATTGTCCAGCGAGGCGCTGCCGCCACCGCAGGCGAGTGCGGCGTAGTTGGCGCTGACCCAGCCGCCGAGGGCGATCTGCGCGACCAGCACGGCCACGCCGGCGCGGATCAGCCACTTCAGCCTGGGCGCCTCGGCCAGGGTGATCGGCATATGCGTGGCGCGCCACGCCATCCACACCAGCAGGCCGAACATGAGCATGCCGCCGAGCAGATGGCCCATCACCACGATCGGCTTGAGCAGCCAGGTGACCGTCCACATGCCGAGCAGCGCCTGGAAGATCACCACCGCCAGCGTCAGCAACGCGGCACGTGCCAGGTCGATGTTGGTCCAGCGCAGCGCGGCGATCAGCAGGATCGCTTCGCCGATCAGGGCGATGATGCTCGCGGGGACGTGCATGCCCATCATGTACAGCGGTATGCCGGTCGCCACCAGCACACAGGCGGTGATCACCGCCGTGCTGCCCCAGCGACGACGACGCGTGGCCAGCAGCGCCAGGGTGAGGATCTCGATACCGAGTGCACCGGCCAGGAAACGGTGCACCTGCTCGCGCCACGCCTTGTGCGTTTCCAGCGGGCGGATCTTGGCGGCCTCGTGGCCGATCACTTCCTCGGCGTGCTGCGGCCAGGTGACACGGCCATAGCAGGTCGGCCAGTCCGGGCAGCTCAGGCCCGCATCGGACAGACGCACGAACGAACCGAACATGATCGTACTGGCGGTCATGATCAGCGCAAACCACGCCAGACGGTGGAAATTGCGGTGCAGCACCGGGCGTGCGGAGAGGCTCATCTAAACGGAACTCACTTCAGTTTCAGCAGCGTGGCCAGGTCTTTGCGCAGACCGGCCATATCGAATCCCGGCGCGTACCGCATGATCACGAATCCATTGGGATCGATCACATACACAGGCGTGCCGGCGGCGTCATCCACGGCGGGCAAAGCGGCACGCAGGTCCGGTTGGGCGCGCAGCGCGCGCAGTGCGGGCATGCCCTGGACCTCGGCCGGCGGCGTGCCCAGCCACAGGATCTCGACATTATCGGCGTTATGGCCGAACAGCTGCCACACCTTGCCCAATCCCTGCGACAAAGTGACGCACTCACTGGTACAGCTGGCAGACGGGGCCACCAGGATCCGCCAGGTGCGATCGTTGGGGTTCCACGGGTACGGCTGACCATCGGCCAGGGTGGGCGGCAGTGCGCGCAGATCGGCCGGCGGCTGCAGCAGCTGCCCGGTATTGCGGTGCGAGGTCGGCTGCCAACCGGAGAAGCGCAGCACGCCCGCCAGCGCCATGGCGCCGAAGAACACGCCGAACAACGCGATCAGGGTCCAGCGGCCGCGTGAACGGGACGGCAGCCGGGCCGGGGAAGTGGCATTCATGGGCGGCATTTTCTCATGTTGAGCCGGTCAGCGCCGGGGAGTGCCACGCCGGCGGCGATGGCGACGGAATTCCAGGACCAGCGCGACCACCAGCACGGTCAACGCCAGGCCGAACCATTGCACGGCGTAGCCCAGATGGCGACTGGGCGGCAGGGTATTGGGCAGCAGCTCCAGATCGCGCGCGTAGCCAACTGGCAGCGCCGGATCCAACCGCAGCACGCTCGCGCCCAGGCTGCCCGGCGGCAGCGACAGCGCGCGCGCCATGTCCTCGGGGGGCATCCGGCTGGCCAGCCACACGCCCGGCTGTGGCGCGGGCGACAGCGCCGGCCCGAGGGCCAGCCCGGTGGCCGGTGACGGCGCCAGCAGGCCGCTGATGGCCGTGTGGCCGGCAAGCGGTGTGATCGGTGGGATGACACGATCCGGCGGCATCGGCAGCCAGCCCAGATCGACCAGCACGCGTGCGCCGTCATCACTCTGGAACGGCTGATACACCTTGAGGCCGGCGCGGCCTTCGCGGGTCTGGTTGTCGAGCAGGATCGTGCCGGGCAGGAAGCGACCGTGATCCTCCACCCAGCGCAGCAACGGCGGGGCGGCCTGGGCCTGGTGCAGCGTGAGCGACTGCGCGCGGGCGGGCAGCTGCTGGGCCAGCAACGCTTCTTTGGCGTGCATGCGCTGCAGTTGCCAGCGGCCCAGCTGGCAGAACGCGAGGATGACCAGCACCGCGGCGATCCAGCCGATCAGGCGTGTGTGCTTGCGCATCATGACAACGCCGGCAAAACGCGGTGATATAGGCGCACCCGCCACGCCATCGAGCCGCGCATGAATGATTCGTTGAAGACCCTGCTGGTAATCGCGTTTCTGATCGTCATCGTCTGGAATCTGGGCGCCGGGCTGTATTACCTGCTGGTCGATCGCGGCCAGACCAAGCGCACCGTCAATGCCCTCACCCGCCGCATCGCGGTATCGGTGGCGCTGATCGTGCTGGTGGTCATCGGCATCTACAGCGGTTGGATCAAGCCCCACGGCATCGGCGGCTGAGGCCGCACCGGCGTCGATGCGGCAGGAGGTCGCACCGACGCTACAGCACGTAGACGAACAGGAACAGCATCAGCCACACCACGTCGACGAAGTGCCAGTACCACGCGGCGGCTTCGAAGCCGAAGTGATTGTCGCGGGTGAAATGCCCCTTCGACGAGCGCAGCCACATCACCGCCAACATGACCGTGCCCAGCAGCACGTGCACGCCGTGGAAACCGGTGAGCATGAAGAAGGTGGAGCCGTAGATGCCCGAACCCAGGGTGAGGTTGAGTTCCTTGTAGGCGTGGATGTACTCCTCCGCCTGCAGGGTGAGGAAGCCCACGCCGAGCAGCACGGTGATGCCCAGCCAGACCAGCAGCTGGCGGCGGTGACCGGCCTTGAGCGCGTGGTGCGCGATGGTGAGGGTGACGCCGGAGGTGAGCAGGATCAGCGTATTGATCAGCGGCAGGCCCCAGGCCGGGATGGTCTGGAAGTGCCCGCCGATCGCGCCGGGGCCATTGGTCGGCCACGCCGCCGAATAGCCGTCCCACAGCAACTCATTGGTCATCACGCCATCGCCCGCGCCGCCCAGCCACGGCAGGCCCAGGTTGCGGGTGTAGAACAGCGCCCCGAAGAACGCGCCGAAGAACATCACTTCGGAGAAGATGAACCACACCATCCCCATCCGGAACGAGCCGTCCACCTGGCGGTTGTAGCTGCCGGCCTGCGATTCGCGCACCACATCGCTGAACCACCAGAACAGGGTCAGCACCAGCATCGCGATGCCGGCGTAGAAGGTCCACTTGCCCCAGCTGGAATCGTTGAGCCAGCTGGCCACGCCGACCATGGTCACCATCATCGCAATGGAACCGATGAACGGCCATTTGCTGTGCGTGGGCACGAAGTACACGTTCGCATCGGGGCTTTGCTGGGCCATGGTCTTGGGTCCGGTCCGGATCAGGGAGCTGCACGCGCGCCGGTCGGCAGGCTGGCCGGGGCCAGCTGCGCGGACAAGGCGTCGTTCTTGTAGAAGGTGTAGGACAGGGTGATCGTGGTGATGTTGGCCGGCAGGTCGGGATCGACGATGAAGCGCACCGGCATGTCGCGTTTCTCACCGGCCTGCAGGGTCTGCGCGGTGAAGCAGAAACACTCGGTCTTGCTGAAGTAGCCCGATGCCTTGGCCGGTGCCACCGACGGCACGGCACTGCCAACCAGCGCGCGATCGCTGTCATTGCGCGCGTAATACAGCGCCTCGTTGAGCTCGCCGGGCACCACGTCCATCGTCAGCTGTTCGGGATGGAACGCCCACGGCAACTTGGAATTCACGCCGCCATCGAATTCCACCCGCACGGTGCGCTTGCCGGTGGCGGCTGCAGTGCCTGCCGCCGCGCCGGGGCCACGCTCCAGGCGCACGCCGAACACCTTCTCGCAGGCGATGCGGTACAGCGGCACCAGCGAGAAGGTCAGCACGAACACCGCCAGCGCCACCCCGATCAGGCGGGGCAGGCCCGCATGACGCGCGGGTGCCGGGCGCGGATCGCTCATCGCCCGATCACCCCGCTGAGGATGAAGCCGCCATAGACCATCAGCGCGACGATCCCGACCGCCCACGCGGTGCGATGCGCGCGGCGACGTTGCAGGGCCTGCTCATCCGGCGTGCGGGTGGTACTGGTCATGAACGGCCTCAATGGGTGATGTCGTCATGGGCCAGATCACCCGGACGGATGGTCGGCGGCGTGGTGAAGGTATGCGCCGGTGCGGGCGAGGGAATCGTCCACTCCAGGCCCCGTGCGCCTTCCCAGCAGCGGTCGGCGGCCTTCGCGCCGTGGCGCAGCGAGTGCCACAGGATCGCGGCCATCATGAAGGGCGTGACGAACATGCCGAACGCGCCGATCGAGCTGATCAGGTTCCAATCGGCGAAGGCCACGCTGTAATCGGGAATACGCCGCGGCATGCCGGCCAGGCCGAGGAAGTGCTGCGGGAAGAACAGCAGGTTCACGAACACGATCGACCACCAGAAATGCACCTTGGCCCAGGTTTCGCTGTACATGCGCCCGGTCCACTTCGGCCACCAGTAGTACACCGCGGCGATCAACCCGAACACCGCACCGGTGACCAGTACGTAGTGGAAATGTGCGACCACGAAGTAAGTGTCGTGGTATTGGAAATCGGCCACCACGATCGCCAGCATCAGGCCGGAGAAGCCGCCGATGGTGAACAGGATCACGAAGGCCACCGCCCACAGCATCGGCGCTTCGAAGGTGAGCGAGCCGCGCCACATGGTGCTGACCCAGTTGAACACCTTCACCCCGGTCGGGATGGAGATGAGCATCGTGGCGAACATGAAGTAGATCTCGCCGCCCAACGGCATGCCCACGGTGAACATGTGGTGGGCCCATACGATGAAGGACAGGAACGCGATCGCGGCGATCGCGTAGACCATGGCCTGGTAGCCGAACAGCGGCTTGCGGCTGAAGGTGGGGATGATCTCGCTGACCACGCCGAACGCCGGCAGGATCATGATGTAGACCTCCGGGTGCCCGAAGAACCAGAAGATGTGCTGGTACATCACCGGGTCACCGCCACCGGCGGCGTTGAAGAAGCTGGTGCCGAAGAACTTGTCGGTGAGCAGCATCGTCACCGCGCCGGCCAGCACCGGCATCACCGCGATCAGCAGGAAGGCGGTGATCAGCCAGGCCCAGCAGAAGATCGGCATCTTCAGCAGATCGATGCCGGGCGCGCGCATGTTGAGCACGGTGGCGATGATGTTGATCGCACCCATGATCGAGCTGATGCCGGCCACGTGGATGGCGAACACGCTGAAGGCCACGTTGTAGCCACCCTGCAGCGACAGCGGCGGGTACAGCGTCCAGCCACCGGCCGGTGCGCCGCCGGGCAGGAACAGGGTCAGCAGCAGCAGGCTGAAGGCCACCGGCAGCAGCCAGAACGACCAGTTGTTCATGCGCGGCAACGCCATGTCCGGCGCGCCGATCTGCAGCGGGATCATCCAGTTAGCCAGGCCGACGAAGGCCGGCATCACGCCACCGAAGATCATCACCAGCGCATGCACGGTGGTCATCTGGTTGAAGAACTCGGGCTTGACGAACTGCAGCCCCGGTTGCGCCAGCTCGGCGCGGATGATCACGCTCATCGCCGCACCGATGATGAACATGATGAAGCTGAAAAGCAGGTAGAGCGTGCCGATGTCCTTGTGGTTGGTCGAGAAGAACCAACGCTCGAAGAACCCCTGCTGATGCCCGTGATGCCCGTCGTGGTCAACTGCGGAATGCGCCATCGCAACTACACCTCACTGTATCCGGTGGTACCCGCATCCGCCGGCTGGCGGACGCGGCTCGATTTCAGGCGTTGCTGTCTGTTGCTGCCGCGGCAGGCTCGCTGGCCGGTGCCGGTGCCGGGGTGGCCTCGGCCGGGGCAGCCGGCGCGGGCGCCGGAGCGGCCTCCGGTGCAGGAGCTGGCGCGGGCTTCTTGGAAGCCAGCCATTTCTGGTAATCCTCCTTGGAGACCGCCTCGACCACGATCGGCATGAAGCCGTGATCCTTGCCGCACAGCTCGGCGCACTGGCCGCGGTACACGCCGACCTGTTCGATGTTGGTCCAGGCCTCGTTGATGAAGCCGGGAATCGCATCCTGCTTCCAGCCCAGCGCCGGCACCCACCATGCGTGGATGACGTCGTCGGAGGTGATCACGAAGCGCACCTTGGTATCGACCGGCAGCACCAGACGGTTGTCGACATCCAGCAGGTAATGCGGATGGCTGTCGCGGGTCGGGACCACGCCACTCTGGCGCACGCGGTCGGACTCACGGTCCAGGCGGCTGGTGAAGCTGACGTTCTCGCCGAGGTAGTCGTACTTCCACATCCACTGATACCCGGTGACCTTGACGGTCATTTCCGAATCGCGGGTGTCGTAGAACTTGATCAGATTGGCCGTGGCCGGCCAGGCCATCACCACCAGGATGATCACCGGGATCACCGTCCAGATGACCTCGGCCTTGGTGTTGTGGCTGAAGGTGGCGGCCACCGCGCCCTTGGATTTGCGGAATTTGAAGATCGCGTAGAACAGCGCGCCGAACACCAGCACGCCGATCACCGTACAGACCCACAGCGAGAACAGGTTGGACTCCCACGCCAACCGCGAGCTCTGGGTCACCCCCTTGCCCATGTTCAATTGCCACGGTTTGGGGTCGGCCGCCTGGGCCCACGCCATGGCCGGCGCCAGCAGCGCGACCCCGCTCAACACTGACTTCCCGAACGTCCTGCCCCACTTTCTGCATTGCTTCATTGCCTAGACCCTTAGCGTCGTCGGTTGCGGCCGTCATTGGCCGCGAGCAAGCCTTCTAGTTTCTGAGCCAGTACCTGGCGTTCGGCCGGTGCGAGGAAACTCCCCACGTCCACCTGCCGACCGCTGGATGCCAGCCGGACTCTGCGTTCGTCGGCGATCAGCCTCACCCAGTGCGGGTGGGCGCTGAACACCGGCGAATGCCCGGGTGCGGGAATCACTTCCACACACGCCGGCACCACCCGGATCTCTTCCTGCCGTTCTCCACTGCGCCACACCGTGCGCAGCGCCACTGCCAGCAACACGCTGTACAGCAGAGCAAACACGGGGGCGAATACATTGCCGGTGAACCAGCCCAGGCCGGCCGCCAGCCACATCACCCCCGCCAACACCACAAACAACAGGACGAACTGCCGGGCATCGAGCGCCCGTGGGGGGCGCAGCCGCAGTTGCGTCCCTGATCCGTCCGGAGCGATGAGCACCTCGATCATGTCGCAACCGCGTTTTTTCCTGCCGCGGGAAACGTCTCGATGGTAGCCCCGCTCTCCAGCGAGTAGCAAGGGTCCATTCACAGTTTCAGGAATGTTGCAATACAGCATTGCCTGCGGCGGCGGTTTTGACGAAAACAGCATAATAAATGGCAGCCGGGTCGAATCCGCCGAATCCCCCTGTATGAAAGGCTATGCGCCGCATGGGCGCGACCATGAAAACCCCTTGACTCGCCAAAAAAACGATTAAAATGGTCAAGTTCTCCACGAGCCGACCGGCATGACTGCATCCTCTGTCCTTCCCCCTGCCCCGGCATCGTCCGGCGCCGCCCGCCCGCCGCTGCTGTCCCCCGAGCTGCCGGCCGTTCCCGACGCGTTCCGCCAGGCGATCACCGATGCCTGGTTGAAGGACGAGGCCACCCATGTGCGCGAGCTGCTCGAGCAGGCACGCCTGCCGGCCGCCGAGCAGGCCAAGGTGCAGGCCACCGCTGCCGACCTGGTCAAGCGCGTGCGCGTGCGCGCCCAGGACCAGGGCGCGATCGAAGCCTTCATGCGCCAGTACGATCTGGGCAGCGAGGAAGGCGTGCTGCTGATGTGCGTGGCCGAAGCCCTGCTGCGCATTCCCGACCAGGAGACCGCTGACAAACTGATCCGCGACAAGCTCGGCGAGGCCGACTGGAAAAAGCACATGGGCGGCAGCGACTCGGTGCTGGTCAACGCTTCCACCTGGGGCCTGATGCTGACCGGCCGCCTGGTCCAGATCAACGATGCCACCCGCGCCGATGTGCCGGGCGCGTTCAAGCGCCTGATCGGCCGCGTGGGTGAGCCGGTGATCCGCCTGGCCGTGCGCCAGGCGATGAAGATCATGGGCCACCAGTTCGTCATGGGCCGCACCATCGACGAAGCGCTGTCGCGCTCGCACAAGGGCGACAACGCCAGCTACCGCTATTCGTTCGACATGCTCGGCGAAGGCGCGCTGACCATGAAGGATGCCAAGCGTTACCTGGAAGACTACCGTCGCGCGATCCACTCGATCGGCGGTGACCACAAGGCCCGCGGCGGCCGTCCCGATGGCGACGTCAATTCGGCACCGGGCATCTCGATCAAGCTCTCCGCGCTGTACCCGCGCTACGAGCATGCCAAGCGCGCACGCGTCATGGCCGACCTGGTGCCGGGCGTGCTGGAACTGGCGCAGCTGGCCAAGTCGTACGGCATCGGCTGCACCGTCGACGCCGAAGAAACCGACCGCCTGGAACTGTCGCTGGACATCATCGAGACCGTGGTCAGCGATGCCTCGCTGGCCGGTTGGGAAGGCTTCGGTGTGGTCGTGCAGTCCTACCAGAAGCGCACCCCTTACACGATCGACTACCTGGCCGACCTGGCCCGTCGCATCGGTCGCCGCCTGCAGGTGCGCCTGGTCAAGGGCGCGTACTGGGATGCGGAGATCAAGCGCGCGCAGATCGACGGTCTGCCGGCCTACCCGGTGTTCACCCGCAAGCAGAACACCGACGTCTCCTACCTGGCCTGCGCCAAGCGTCTGTTCACGCACAGCGATGCGATCTACCCGATGTTCGCTACGCACAACGCGCACACCATCGCGGCCGTGCAGGCGATCGCCAAGGGCGGCCAGTACGAGCACCAGAAGCTGCACGGCATGGGCGATGACCTGTATGCCGAAGTGGTGCCGGCCGACCGTCTGAACGTGCCGTGCCGCGTGTATGCGCCGGTCGGTTCGCATGAAGACCTGCTGCCGTACCTGGTGCGTCGCCTGCTTGAAAACGGCGCCAATTCCAGCTTCGTCAACCGCATCACCGACGAGAACGTGGCCATCGACGACCTGATCCGCGATCCGGTCGAGGTGGTCTCCTCGTTCGCGTCCATTCCGCATCCGAAAATCCCGCTGCCGGTCGATCTGCTGCGCAGCCAGAACCATGACAGGAAGAACTCCATGGGCGTCAATCTCGCCAACGACAACGATCTGCGTGCCCTGGCCGAGCAGCTCAACGCCGCCGTGCCCGCGCCGGGTAAGAGCGGGTGGCACGCCGCGCCGCTGGTGCCGGGTGCCAACCCGACCGGCGCACTGTTGAACGTGACCAACCCGGCCGACACGCGCCAGGTGGTGGGCCAGTGGCAGCCGGCCGACAGCGCCACCGTCGAGAAGGCGCTGGCCAATGCCGTGGCCGCGCAGCCGGCCTGGAACCGCACCCCGGCCGCCAGCCGCGCGGCGATCCTGGAACACGCCGCCGACCAGCTGGAAGCGCGCATGCCCGAGTTCATGGCGCTGTGCGTCAAGGAAGCCGGCAAGAGCCTGCCCGACGGCATCGCCGAAGTGCGCGAAGCGGTCGACTTCCTGCGCTACTACGCCAAGCAGGCGCGCGAGCAGTTCGGCCACGCCGAAAAGCTGCCGAGCCCGACCGGTGAATCCAACGAACTGCAGCTGCACGGCCGCGGCGTGTTCGTCTGCATCAGCCCGTGGAACTTCCCGCTGGCGATCTTCCTGGGCCAGGTCAGCGCCGCGCTCGCCGCCGGCAACAGCGTGATCGCCAAGCCGGCCGAGCAGACCAACCTGATCGGCTATTACGCAGTGAAATTGCTGCTCGATGCCGGCGTGCCGGAAGGCGTGCTGCAGTTCCTGCCGGGCGACGGCGCGACCGTCGGTGCCGCATTGACCGCCGACCCGCGCGTGGCCGGCGTGGCCTTCACAGGCTCGACCGACACCGCCCGTGCGATCAACCGCGCGATGGCCGCACGCGACGCTGCGATCGGTGTACTGATCGCCGAGACCGGCGGCCAGAACGCCTTCATCGCCGACTCCTCGGCGCTCCCGGAGCAGCTGGTCAAGGATGCGATCGGGTCGGCCTTCACCTCCGCTGGCCAGCGCTGCTCGGCCGCACGCGTGCTGTTCGTGCAGGACGACATCGCCGACAAGGTGATGACCATGCTGTCCGGCGCGATGGCCGAACTGAAGGTCGGTGACCCGGGCCTGCTGTCGACCGATGTCGGCCCGGTGATCGACGCCGACGCGCTGCAGATCCTCAAGGATCACGCCGTGCGCATGGAGAAGGACGCCCGCCTGATCGCCGCTGCCACGCTCAGCGACGACGCCGCGCACGGCACCTTCTTCGCACCGCGTGCCTACGAGCTGAAGAACCTGGACCAGCTGCACAAGGAGATCTTCGGGCCGGTGCTGCACGTGATCCGCTGGAAGGGCGACCAGCTCGATGCGGTGATCGACCAGATCAACGCGACCGGCTACGGCCTGACCCTGGGCGTGCATTCGCGCATCGATGAAACCGTCGACCGCATTTCCTCGCGCATCAACGTGGGCAACGTGTACGTCAACCGCAACCAGATCGGTGCGGTGGTCGGCGTGCAGCCGTTCGGCGGCCAGGGCCTGTCCGGCACCGGCCCCAAGGCCGGCGGCCCGCACTACCTGCTGCGCTTTGCCACCGAGAAGACCGTCACCGTGAACACCACGGCGGCCGGCGGCAATGCCTCGCTGCTGACTCTGGGCGACTGATTCCGGGCGTCCTGCGGTAAACAAAAAACCCCGCGAACGCGGGGTTTTTTGTAGGTCACGGGCTTTCGATGGACTCGATCTGGTCCTGCATCAGCAGCTCGCTACCCATGTAACGCTCGAACTTGATGCGGCCGAAGCCGGCGGCATACCACGCCTCGATGCGGCTGTCTTCGAAGGTCGCGGTGACGTGGCAGGTGTCCTTGAACGTGCGCGGCTGGTTGTCAACGTCCGCTTCAATGTCTTCGAAACCGACGAAGGTGTAGTCGGAGAAACCGTCGTAGTCGACCGGTTCAACGGTTTCGTCGACATGGTTCGTGCGCTCGCCCGCGCCAGTGAGCTCGAAACGATCGCCCGGCTTGGCGCTCTGCGGGAACGTCGGCGCCGGCTTGAAGGTATCGGTCCGCGTGGGGCCGTCGCTGGACATGCTGTAACGCTCCTGGCCCAGCAGCTGGCGGCCGCTGATGTCATGGAACGTGGCCATCCCGATGCCACCACCGGCACTGTGCATCTTGATGGCGTTCTGGCCAGCGAAGGTCACTTTTTCGATGGTGAGCGTTTCATCGGCATTCGACCAGGACAGACCCGGGGTCAAAGTGAAACAGGCGGCGAACTCCGGCGCGGCAATGGCAGGCAGCGAGAGACCGGCCAGACCCATGGCGAGCGTGGAGCGCAGCAACAGAGACGACATATACAGATCCTTGTCAGTAATCACGGGACGGCAGGGCGCAGTCCGGGCGGGGATTGTACGTCGTGCTGGATGTCATTCCAGTGTTCATCGTTTCGGCCGCGCGGCGCGCGTGATCATGCCGATGCGAGCTGCGATTGCAGATGCGCGTAACCGGCCGCCTGTACGAAGTCGTTCAAGTGCCACAGCCGGCCGTTGGCCGCCCAGTGGCCATCGGCGATATCGGTCATCACGATCGAACTCAGCAGCACGCGGGGATCCTCCGGCCGCAAGCAACCGGCAATGGCCTCGTGCAGCTGCCGGGCGTAGTCGGCGCGCTGACGTGCGTCCAGCACGCCGTGAGGTATCCGCACCTCGACCTGGCAGGGAATGCAGTGCGCACCGATGTCCTGACCACCACACAGCCAGTGGCCGGCCGCGATCTCCTGCAGCATCACCCAGCACAGGCGCTGCTGGGCTGGCTCGGCACCCAAGCCGCTGGCGCGGACGGCGGCGCCATGCACCGCCTGTAGCAGGCGTTGCCGGGTAGCGGCGTCGAACGCGTTGGCGGGAAGGATGAGGGTGATGTTGGGCATGGGGATCGACCGGTTGCGCAAAGGGACTCCATTGGAGCCGAACGCCGCCCCGGGCAACATCGGCCGATCCGACATCTTTCGTGCACAATCAGCCAATGCACGATTTCACTGTCATCGTCCTGCCGGGCGCGTTCGCCTCCAGCGTCGCGCTCACCTTGGACATCCTCACCACGGCGGCTACCCTCGCCCCGCGCCTGGGTCTGCCGGTGCCGCGCTGGCAGGTCTGCAGCCCGGCACGCGGCGCTGTCCGACTGGGCACGCACCTGCAGCTGCGTGCCGCGCCGATGCCACGCGTCGCCGATGCGCAGGCGTGCTGGATCGTGCCAGGGCTGGGCGTGGAGGATCCTGACGCGATCGCACAGCGGCTGGGCGAGCCCGACATCCCGGGTGTGGTGCGGGCGCTGCGCGCGCATGTGGCGGCGGGCGGGCGTGTCGCGGCCTCCTGTGCCTCCGTCTTCCTGCTGCACGATGCCGGGCTGCTGACCGGGCGCAGCGTGACCACCACCTGGTGGCTGGCCGGCGCGCTGCAGCGGCAAGCCCCGGAGTGCCGGGTCGATCCAGACCGGATGGTGATCGACGACGCGCCGCTGATCACGGCCGGTGCTGCGCTCGGGCACACCGACCTGATGCTGTATTTGCTCCGGCAACGCTTTGGCCCGGCGCTTCCCGATGCGGTGGCACGGGCGCTGCTGCTGGATCGCCGGCAACTGCAATCGCCGTTCATGGTCCCGGCGATGATGGCGCAGGGCAACGCGCTGATCGCCTCACTCACCGCCCACATCGAAGCCACGCTGCCGGCCACGGTCAGCGTCGGTGCGCTCGCCAAGTACGCCGGCATGTCCACGCGCACGCTGTCGCGGCAGGTGGGCAAGGCAACCGGGCAAGGGCCGCTGCACCTGATCCGCAGTGTGCAGTTGAACCAGGCGCGCACCCTGCTGGAGA
The DNA here is from genome assembly GCF_029959485.1 of Stenotrophomonas sp. PS02301. NCBI lineage: Bacteria > Pseudomonadati > Pseudomonadota > Gammaproteobacteria > Lysobacterales > Lysobacteraceae > Stenotrophomonas > Stenotrophomonas sp. PS02301. The sequence continues at coordinate 2,564 of NZ_JASCOO010000053.1, read as the reverse complement.
ACAGCCGCTACTCGGTGGAGACCGTGGCCGAGCGCGTGGGGTACCGCGATCCCACCGCCCTGCGCCGGCTGATGCGCAAGCGCCTCAACGCCACGCCGCGGCAGTTGCGCTGACCGCTTTCGCCTTGTCTGCAGGCAACAAAAAACCCCGCTTTCGCGGGGTTTTCTGCTGCTGCGTTCAACCGATCAGTGCTGCGTTGATCAGAACTTGTAGTTGAACGAAGCGGCCAGCACGTCGCCACGGACCTTGTACTTGCCGTTGAGCGAGTTGCCCTGGTTGCCCTGGGTCGGCTTGACCAGGATGTTCGGCTCGCTGGTGAACAGGTGGGTGTAACCGAAGTTGTATTCGGTGTTCGCCGACGGGGTCCAGCCCACGCCCAGCGACAGCCACTTGCGGCTGGTATCCGGCACGCGGACGTCGCGGTGCGCGTCGGTGGTCGGGGTCTGGTCAAGCGCCACACCGCCACGCAGGGTCACGGTGTCGCTCAGCTTGTAATCGGTACCCAGCGAGACGAAGGTCGTGTCGCGGTAACCAAAGTTCAGGTCCGAGTTCGGCTGGTTGGAAGCGAAGTCGATGGTGACCGTGTCGAACGCGGTCGACCACGCGGTGCGGGTCACATCACCCATGACGGTCCAGCGGTCATTGATGTTGTGGGTGACGCTCAGGGTGGCCGAGGCCGGCAGGGTCAGCGTGGCCTTGCCGCTGGTGTTGACGAACACGCCCGGCTGGGTCGCTGCCAGGATCGTCGCCGTACGGCCACCATCGCTGGGCAGATCAAAGTTGGCATCGCCGCCGGTGATCTTGTGCTCGACCTTGGAGCGGTAGCTGATGCCGATGTGGGTGTTCTCGTCCGGGCTGAACAAGCCGCCGACGGTCCAGCCCACAGCGTTGTTGTCACCCTTCACGGTCGACTTGCCATCGGCGCTGCCCGGCGCGTAGCCCGGCACGCGACCGGCGAAGAGGGCGCCGAAGTCGACAGCCTGGCTCAGCTCGATGGTCAGGTGCTCGACGAACACGGACGCGCCGAAGGACACGTACGGGTTGACGTCGTAGGACGCGGCAAAGCCCAGGTCGATGGCCTTCATATCGGTCTTCAGACCACTGTAACGGCCGACCCAGCCATTGTCGTAATCGGTCTTGAAGCCGAACGGGGCGGTCAGCGAGACGCCGAAGTGGGCCTGCTCGCCGATCGGCATGTGGAAGTACGCGGCCGGAACCGGGGCGATCATGCCGGCGTCGCCGCCGTTACCGCCCGTCTGCGGCTGACCTGCGCCATTGCGGCCGGTGCCCTTGTACTTGGCCGAGAAGCTGATGGCGCTCAGGTCGCCCTGGACCTGCATGCCTTCGAGCTGGCGCATGCCGGCCGGGTTGACGGCCATGATCGAGGCGTCACCGGCGGCGCTGCCGGAACCGGCGAAGGCACGGCCGAGGCCCTTGGCGCTGTTTTCCTTCAACTGGAAGGCGGCAGCGTTGACGTGGCCCACGGCCAGGACACCGGCGATGCCGACGGCCAGGGCGGTGACGCGGGCAAGAGTGGAAGCGGTATGCATTGTTGGTTCTCTCCGGAAAGCGGTGATGTTGGCAACGCGCGCCTGCGCCGCCCCTCCCCTTGATGGGTCAGGACAACGCGCCGGATTCCCCTCCCGACATACGACGCCGTATGCGAGTATACCGAGAGCGGTTAATGAAACAATAACGTAAGTCGCCCTTGTGGCTATTCATGCTGAACGCGACATATCCCCGTCAGCTCAGCCTCCGCGCTAGGCTAGTGCCCGCATGTTCGTGTCGACCCCCTCCCGCAAGAAAGCCGCCTACCGCTGGGCCACCCCCCTGCTGTTCGCCGCGCTGTGGGTGGCCTTCCTGTGGTCGATCTCGCGGCCGGACGATGCCCGCCGCAGCCTGTGGATGGACTGGGGCGCCCTCTCGACCGGCCTGACCCACCCGCTGGACTGGTGGGCGACGCTGCAGGATGGCAGCGTGCTGCGGCTGTTCACTGCGCTGTTCCTGCACGCGGACTGGTCGCACCTGCTGGGCAACCTGGTGTTCCTGCTGATCTTCGGGCTGCCGGCCGAACGCGTGCTGGGGCCGTGGCGGCTGATGCTGCTGTTCCTGGTCGGTGGGGCGATCTCGAATCTGACCGCCATCTACACGATGGGCAGCCCGGACCAGATCATCATCGGTGCCAGCGGCGCGGTGTCGGCCTTGATCGGCGCCTACCTGGCCCTGTTCCCGGGCGCGCGGCTGGGCGTGGTGATCCCGCTGGGCCTGTTCCTGGAATTCGTCCGCGCCCCGGCCTATCTGCTGATCGGGGTCTGGGCAGCGCTGCAGGTGGTATTCGCCTACATCGGCCCGACCTTCGGCATGGTGGCCTGGTGGGCGCATATCGCCGGCTTCGTGTTCGGCCTGGGCTACGGCGTGTATGTGCGTGCGGCCATCGCGAGACGGCTGCGCAAGCGGCATGGGTTCTAAGCGAACACCCATCGCGCTGTGGTAGTGGCCGGCGCGGGGCGGCGCCCCCGGCCGGGGGGTTTTTTGTGGGCCCGCCCGCCGGCGGCCCAGACCGG
>NZ_JASCOO010000052.1:0-30537 GCF_029959485.1 Stenotrophomonas sp. PS02301 | reverse complement strand
GGGTAGCCTGGGCCGGGACCCGCCGTAAACCCGTCCCTGGGGGCTCGAAATGCGCCATCCATGGCGCATTACGGTCCCGGCCCAGGCTACCCGGCACCCTCCAGCCAAATGTCCGGTCCGGGCGGTTGGAAGAGCTGGCGTCCGCCGGCTGTGGCGGGCGGTACCCAAGCCGGCATGTTGGGGGTCCAGCTCTCAGGTAGATCCACGCCATGCGTGGATGTTTTTGCTTTCCGTACCGTCTCAGCCGCGCATGGCGGGGCTTTACCCCCGCTTTGATGCGCCGGCGATGACGGGCAGGTCAACTCAGGTCGGGTCGAGCCAAGCGAAGCGAAGCCAAGCCAAGCGACGCCAAGCCGAGCCAAGCTGAGCCGAGCCAAGCTGAGCCAAGCCGAGCCACGCCACGGGCGCCATGACTCTGCCTTTAGCCCGCACACCAGCCATGTGTCTACGGGATGGCGTGGGTGGGGTGGCGGGACCGTAATGCGCCATGGATGGCGCATTTCGAGCCCCCATGGACGGGTTCACGGCGGGTCCCGCGACCCCGCCCACGCCTTCCCGCCACGCACCAACCCGAAATGCCGCTTCTGCTCTGGCTCTGGCTCTGGCTACGGCTGCACGGCCACGGCCACGGCCAACACCAGCCCCCGCAGCCCGCTGAACACCCGCCCCGTTATACTCAGGCTATCGCGTCGCCCCCGGGGCCATTGAAACCCTGCAACATCAATGGCTTGAAGGGTAAATCCGCTCCGTAATCCACCATGGTGGGGGTCGCTTCAGGCCTTCGCCCGGAAAACCATCACGCCATGCGTCTGTCCACGATCAAGCTGTCCGGATTCAAATCCTTCGTCGATCCGACCACGCTGCACCTGCCGACCAACATGACCGGCGTGGTGGGCCCCAATGGCTGTGGCAAATCCAACATCATCGACGCCGTGCGCTGGGTCATGGGCGAAAGCTCCGCCAGCCGCCTGCGCGGCGACTCGCTGACCGATGTCATCTTCTCCGGCTCCTCTGCCCGCAAGCCCGTTTCGCAGGCTGCCGTCGAACTGATTTTCGACAACACCGACCACACCATCACCGGCGAGTACGCCTCGTTCAACGAGATCTCGGTGAAGCGTACCGTCAGCCGCGATGGCAGCAGCAACTACTACCTCAACGGCACCAAGTGCCGCCGCCGCGACATCACCGATCTGTTCCTCGGCACCGGCCTGGGGCCGCGCAGCTACTCGATCATCGAGCAGGGCATGATCAGCAAGATCATCGAGGCCCGGCCCGAAGACCTGCGTGTGTATCTGGAAGAAGCCGCCGGCATCTCCAAGTACAAGGAGCGCCGCAAGGAAACTGAAACCCGCATCCGGCATACCCGCGAAAACCTGGATCGCCTGGGCGACCTGCGCGAGGAAATCGGTAAGCAGCTCGAGCACCTCAAGCGCCAGGCGCGCCAGGCCGAGCAGTACCAGGCGCTGCAGGAAGAGCGCAAGGTCAAGGATGCCGAGTGGAAGGCGCTGGAGTACCGCGGCCTGGATGGGCGCTTGGGCGGCCTGCGCGAAGCGCTGTCGCGCGAGGAAACGCGCCTGCAGCAGTTGATCGCCGAACAGCGTGACGCCGAAGCCCGCATTGAAACCAGCCGCCTGCGCCGCGAAGAGGCCTCCGATGCGCTCAACACCGCGCAGGCCGAGGTGTACCAGGTCGGCAGCACGTTGGCCCGACTGGAACAGCAGATCCAGCATCAGCGCGAAATGTCGCAGCGTCTCAACAAGGCGCGCGACGAAGCCCAGCAGGCGCTGGCCGATCTGGGTCAGCACATCAGTGGCGATGAGGCCAAGCTGATGGTGCTGCGCGAGGCGGTCGATGACGCCGAGCCGCGCCTGGAGCAGCTGCAGGAAGAGAACGAAATCAAGCAGGAAGCCCTGCGCGACGCCGAGGCCCGTCTGGCCGATTGGCAGCAGCGCTGGGAAGCCCATACCCGCAATACCTCGGAAGCCTCGCGCGCCGGTGAAGTTGAACGTACCCGCGTGGACTATCTGGACCGCCAGGTGCTGGAAGCCGACCGCCGCCGCGAGTCGCTGCAGGCCGAGCGCGCCGGGCTGGATCTGGACGCATTGGCCGAGGTGTTCGAGGAGCTGCACATCCAGCACGAGACCCAGAAGGCCTCGCTGGACACGCTCAACGAGCAGGTGGAAGAACGCAAACTTGTCGTGGCCGGGCTGCAGGATCGCCAGCGTACCGGCCAGACCGAGCTGGCCGAGATCCGCAAGCAGGCCCAGGCCGCACGCGGCCGCTTGTCCTCCCTGGAGACCCTGCAGCAGGCCGCGCTGGGCCAGGAGCAGGGCGCCGCGGTGGCATGGCTGAAGGCGCGTGGGCTGGATTCCGGCGCGCGCGTCGGTGAGCGCCTGACCGTGGAGAGTGGCTGGGAAAACGCCGTGGAAAGCGCGCTCGGTCAACTGATCGAAGGCGTGCTGGTCGATGCACCGGAATCGCTGGTGGATGCGCTGGGCGAACTCGGCGAAGGCCGCATCGCGCTGGTCTCGGCCGAGCAGAATGCGCTGGACGTCGCGCCGACCTCCTTGGCCGCGAAAGTGCAGGGCCCGACCGCGATCCGTCGCCTGCTGGCACGCCTGCATGCCGCCGAGGATCTCGAGGCCGCGCGTGCACTGCAGGCGACGCTGGGTGAGGGCGATTCGGTCATTACCCGCGGTGGCGAGCGCTTGGGCGAAGGTTGGGTGCGCGTGTCGCGCTCCGGCGCGGCCAAGCAGGGCGCGCTGCTGCGTGAGCGCGAGATCGTCACCCTGCGCGAGCAGATTGAAACCCTGCAGGACCGCGAAGCGGCCCTGGAACAGCAGTTGTCCGGTTTCCGTGACCAGTTGCTGGCGGGTGAGCAGCAGCGCGAAGACGCGCAGCGCCAGCTGTACCTGGCGCATCGCAGCGTGTCCGAACTCGGCGGTCAGCTGCAGAGCCAGCAGGGCAAAGTGGAGGCCGCACGCACCCGCATCGATCGCATCGAAGGCGAGCTGGTGCAACTGCTGGAAACGCTGGATGCCGGCCGAGAGCAGGTGCGCGAAGCGCGCGCGCGGCTGGACGATGCGGTCACCAGCATGGGCGATCTGGAATCGGTCCGCGCCGCGCTGGAGGGCGAGCGCCGCCAGCTCACCGATGCGCGCGATCAGGCGCGCGACCAGGCGCGCAACGTACGCGAGGCGGCGCACTCGCTGGCACTGACCCTGGAATCACAACGGGCGCAGATCGCCTCGCTGAGCCAGGCACTGGAGCGCATGAGCACGCAGCGCGGGCAGCTGGATACACGCTTGGGCGAACTGCACTCGCAGCTCGACGAAGGCGATTCGCCGGTCAAGACGCTCGAAGCCGAACACCAGAACGCGCTCGGCGAGCGCGTGCGTGCAGACCGCGTGCTCGGTGAGGCCCGTACGCTGCTGGATGGCATCGATGCCGAGCTGCGCACCTTCGAACAGACCCGCCATCAGCGCGACGAACAGGCGCTGGCGCAGCGCGAGCGGATTTCCCAGCGCAAGCTGGATCAGCAGGCGCTGGTGCTCAGCGCCGACCAGCTGTCGGCCTCGGTGGAGAAGGCCGGGTTCGTGCTGCAGGACGTGATCAACGGCCTGCCGGAGGATGCGCGCATCACCGACTGGGAGCAGACGGTCCATCAGATCGACGGCCGCATGCGCCGCCTGGAGCCGGTGAACCTGGCCGCCATCCAGGAATACGGCGAGGCCTCGCAGCGTTCGGAATATCTGGACGCCCAGAACACCGACCTCACCACCGCGCTGGAAACCCTGGAAGACGCGATCCGCAAGATCGACCGCGAGACCCGCGGCCGCTTCAAGGACACTTTCGACCGGGTCAACGCCGGCGTGCAGCAGCTGTATCCGCGCCTGTTCGGTGGTGGCCACGCGTATCTGGAATTGACAGGTGAAGACCTGCTCGACACCGGTGTTGCGATCATGGCGCGGCCGCCGGGCAAGCGGGTATCGAGCATCTCGCTGCTGTCCGGTGGCGAGAAGGCGATGACCGCGGTGGCGCTGGTGTTTGCGATCTTCCAGCTCAACCCGGCGCCGTTCTGCCTGCTGGACGAGGTGGACGCGCCACTGGACGAAGCCAACGTCGGCCGCCTGGCCAACATGGTCAAGGAAATGAGCGAGAAGGTTCAGTTCCTGTTTGTGAGCCACAACAAGGCCACGATGGAGGCGGCGCACCAGCTTTCCGGCGTGACCATGCGCGAACCGGGCGTCAGCCGACTGGTCAGTGTCGACCTGGAGGAAGCCGCACGATTGGCGGGCGCGGCGTGACGTGCCATCCTTAAGTACCTGAATGATTTAGCCGGAGAACCTCCCGAATGTCCGACATGGCACTGCTCCGCATCGGCATCCTGGCCGCCGGCCTGCTGTTGATCGCTGCGATCTTCCTGTTTGGCCGTCCGAAAAAGAAAATGCAGGGCCGCCGCGTCGAGGGTGCCGAAGGCACCAACGGCCAGCGCCGCGAGCCCGTACTGGGCGAGGGCGAGATCCCGGCCGACGGCGCTGCGCCCGTGGTGGGCGAAGACGGCGTGACCCAGCCCGAACTCGGCCTGCCCGAGGTGGATGCCGGTCCGGCCAGTGACCTTGGCAAGCGCACCACCCAGGATTTCGACAAGATCGTCTCGCTGTTCGTGGCCGCCCGTGCCGGTGAGCAGCTGCGTGGCGAAGACATCGTCGTCGCTGCGGAAAAGACCGGCCTGGTGTTCGGCCACATGAATGTCTTCCACCGTCTGGTCGAAGGCCACCCCGAGCGTGGCCCGATCTTCTCGATGGCCAGCATCATGAAGCCGGGCAGTTTCGACATGGCCAACATCCGCGAGATGGAAACGCCGGCGATCGCCTTCTTCCTGACCCTGCCGGCGCCGCTGACCGCGCTGGACGCCTGGGAAAAGATGCTGCCGACCGTGCAGCGCATGGGCGAACTGCTCGATGGCGTGGTGCTCGATGACAGCCGCAACGCCCTGGGTCGCCAGCGCATCGCGCACATCCGCGACGAACTGCGTGCCTACGACCGCCAGCACCAGGCCCCGCCGCTGACCAAAGCACCGCGTTGGTGATCATGTAGAGCCGACCAACGGTCGGCGCTACATTTACCCGTTGCGGCTGACCACCGCCTCGAACGCCTCACGGAACCGGGCCATCTCGGCCTCGGTGCCGACCGTTACCCGCACCCGCTGCGGCCAGATCGACCAGCTGCGGCCGATGACCACGCCGCGCTCGGCCATCGCCGCGGAAAATGCTGCGCCGTCGCGCTGCACATCGACCACGAAACAGTTCGCTTCGGAAGGCACGCAGGTAAAACCGCGCTTGCCCAGCCAGCCGATGGTCTCCTGCCGCACCACGGCATTCTCTGCGTTGCGCTGTGCAATCAACCCGGGATCGCGCAGGCTCGCCAGCCCGGCGGCCACCGCCGTAACCGGCAACGGGTTGTCGCCCAGGCTGGCCAGTTCCTTCAGCCGATCCGGATGCGCAGCCGCCACACCCAGGCGCAGGCCGGCCATGCCGTAGAGCTTGGAGAAGGTGCGCAGCACGATCACGTCATCGCGCTGCATCACCTGGGCGATCACCGAGCGTTGTTCGCTGTACTGCAGGTAGGCCTCATCGACCAGCACCCGGGTCTGCGCAGGCTTGTTGGCCAGCAGCCAGGCGATGTCGGCCGCCGGGGTGATCGAGCCGGTGGGATTGTTGGGGTTGCATAGGTACAGCAAGCCGGCATTGACCGTCGCGGCAGCCGCCGCCATCGCACGCACGTCGTGTGCCCCGTCCGCGCGCAGCGGTACCTTGGCCACCGCGGCCCCACGCGCAGCGGCAAGATCGCCCAGCGCCTCGAAGGTGGGATCAGCGACCACCAGCCCCGCGCCAGGCGAGGTCCAGAGCACTGCCGCCCGGTTCAGTGGCTCGCTGGAGCCCGGATACAGCCGCACGTGATCCTTGCCGATGCCTTCCTGCTGGGCGAACAGGTCGCGCAGCTCGCCGGCCAGCGCAAACAGATACCGCCCGCTGCCGGCGACGATGTCGCGCGCCGCGGCCTGCGCGGCGGGCGCTGGCCCATACGGGCATTCGTTGAAGTTCAGCAGCACCGGTCCTGCGCTGGCGGGGAGTGCGCGCGACGGCGCGGCCGATGCAGGCAGTGCGCCCAGGCCGGACAACGCCAGGCCGGTACCGGCCAGTTGCAGGAACGAGCGACGGGAAGCGACGAGGGCAGGGGTCACGGGGCACCGGAAACAAGGGGTTTGGCGCACGCTAGCGCCACGGCGGATCGGCGGCAAGCGTTCTTCACTGCGCGCAGGAGCGGGGGGAGGGGTAAAATTGAATGCCCCACCAGGATCGCCTTCCGCATGACCCCCAGCCCCGCCGCACGTGCCGACGTCCTGCGCCGCCAGATCGAGGATGCCGGCAAGGCATACCACGAGCGCGACGAGCAGCTGATTCCCGACGTCGAGTACGACCGGCTGGTGCGCGAGCTGGAAGCGATCGAGCAGGCGCACCCGGAACTGGCCGCGGCCGACTCGCCCACCCGGCAGGTCGGTGGCAAGGCCTCTTCGCGCTTTGCCGAGGTCCGCCATGCGGTGCCGATGCTGTCGCTGGGCAATGCCTTCAGCGATGAGGAAGTCCAGGATTTCGTGCGCCGCATCGGCGAGCGCCTGCGCCGCAGTACGCTGCATTTTTCAGCCGAACCCAAACTCGACGGCCTGGCGATCAGCCTGCGCTACGAGAATGGCCGCTTCGTCCAGGGCGCAACCCGGGGTGATGGCGCCACCGGTGAGGATGTCAGTGCCAATCTGCGCCAGATCAGTGTGATCCCGCAGACGCTCAAAGGCGAGGGCTGGCCTAGGGTGTTGGAAGTACGCGGCGAGGTCTACATGGCCCGCGCCGATTTCGAGGCCTACAACGCCGATGCCCGCCTGCATGACGGCAAGGTGCTGGCCAATCCGCGCAACGCCGCGGCCGGCTCGCTGCGCCAGCTGGATCCGAAGATGAGCGCCAAGCGCAAGCTCAGTTTCTACGCCTATGGCATCGGCCAGGTCGACGGCGGTGAACTGCCGCCCACCCACTCGGCCACGCTGGCCCAGCTGCGTGCATGGGGCTTCCCGGTCAGCGACCTGTGCCAGGTGGTGGAAGGTGCGGACGGGCTGCTGGCCTATTACCGTGACATTGGCGAGCGCCGCGATGGCCTGGCCTTCGATATCGACGGGGTGGTCTACAAGCTCGATGACCGCGCCGGCCAGGAACAGATGGGCTTCGTCGCGCGTGCCCCGCGCTGGGCGATCGCGCACAAGTTCCCGGCACAGGAGCAGACCACCACGGTGGAGGCGATCGAGATCCAGATCGGCCGCACCGGCGCGGCGACCCCGGTGGCGCGCCTGGCACCGGTGGCCGTGGCCGGCGTGATCGTGTCCAACGCGACGCTGCACAACGCCGACCAGATCGCGCGTCTGGATGTCCGCGTGGGCGATACGGTGATCGTGCGTCGCGCCGGCGATGTGATCCCGGAAGTGGTCAGCGTGATCGCTGATCGCCGCCCCGCCGGTACCACGCCGTGGCAGATGCCCTCGCAGTGCCCGGTGTGCGGTTCGGAGATCGTCCGCGAAGAGGGCGAGGCCGCCTGGCGCTGCTCGGGTGAGTTGAGCTGCCCGGCGCAGCGCAAGGAAGCCATCGCGCACTTCGCCTCGCGCCGTGCGATGGATATCGACGGATTGGGCGGCAAGTACATCGAGACGCTGGTCGATGCCGGCATCGTGCGCGGCGTGTCGGATCTGTACCGTCTGCAGCGCGATCAACTGCTGCAGCTCAAGCTGGTGCTGGATGCCGAATCGCCCGAGGCGCTGGCCAGCCAGATCGGCCTGCATCTGCCGCCGGAAGGCAGTGGCGACTATCTGCGCGGGCTGCTCAAGCTGGATGGCAGCGATGCGGGATGGCGCGCGCAGGCGCTGGCGATGCCGGCCACGTTCACCTGGAACACGAAGAAGATCGCCACCAAGTGGGCCGACAATCTGATCGCCGCCATCGACGCCAGCCGTACCACCACGCTGGAGCGCCTGTTGTTCGCGCTGGGCATCGAGCATGTCGGTGAAAGCACCGCCAAGGCCCTGGCGACCTGGTTCGGCGATCTGCAGCTGATCCGCCACCTGCCGTGGCCGCTGTTCAAGCGCGTGCCCGATATCGGCGGTGAAGTCGCGCGCTCGCTCGGCCACTTCTTCGAGCAGGCCGGCAACCAGGAGGCGATCGATGCCCTGCTGCAGGTCGGTCAGGTGCGCATCAGCGATGTGCACCCGCCGATCGCCAAGCTGCGCGAGGGTCTGGATTTCGCGCAGTTGTTGGTCGAGGCGGAGATTCCGGGCATCACCCGCCTGCGCGCCGAGAAGCTGGTCGCCGTGCTGCCGGACGCTGCCTCGCTGCTGGATGCCGAGCCGGTGCGCTTCGTGGCCGCCGGCCTGCCCAACGAGGTGGCCATGGGCCTGGCCGACTGGCTGGACAGCGAGGGCCACGGCCCGATGCTGCTCAAGGTCGAGGAGTACCGCCAGAGGCTGCTGGCGCTGGCGCCGGAACAGGCCGAGCAGGCAGCAGGTCCGCTGGAGGGCCAGACCGCCGTGCTGACCGGGACGTTGTCGCAGATGAATCGCGATGAGGCCAAGGCGCGCCTGGAAGCGTTGGGCGCCAAGGTGGCCGGCAGTGTGTCCAAGAAGACCTCGTTCGTGGTGGCGGGCGCCGAGGCCGGCTCCAAGCTGACCAAGGCGCAGGAGCTGGGCGTGCCGGTCTGGGACGAAGACCAGCTGGTCGCTTTCCTCGCGCAGCATTGAACAAGAGAGATCGCATGCAGACCATTCCCCTTGATTTCCGCCTGGCCACCGTGGCTGACACCGCGCTGTTGATCGGGCTGATGCGTGATTTCTACGCCGAAGATAAACTCGATTTCGACGACACCCGGGTGCGCAATGCCTTGGCCGCACTGCTGGAAGATCCGCGCAATGGCGAAGTGTTGTTGTGGCTGGACGAGGCGGGCGCTGTGGTGGGTTATGGGGCGCTGGCGATGGGCTTCAGCCTGGAGCAGGGCGGTCATTTCGCGCTGCTGGACGAGCTCTACCTGGCCCATGCCGCGCGCGGCCGAGGGCGCGGCAAGCAGGCGCTGGCGATTCTGGAGCAGCGTGCCAATGCGCGGGGCGTGGAACGCATGCGCCTGGAGGTAAACCACCACAACGAACTGGCGCGCCGGTTGTACCTGGCCACCGGCTATGTGGATGACACCCGCGATCTGCTCACCCTGCCGTTGGCCCAGCGCCTGAAGGACGCGCGCGCATGATCGCCGCGCTGCGCCAGCGTGCCGCGCTCAACGCGCTGATCCGCAGCTTCTTCGCCGCGCGCGATGTGCTGGAGGTGGAAACGCCGATCCTCTCCGCCGCCGGCAATACCGAGCCGAACATCGACAGCTTCCACACCCGCTTCAGCGGGCACGTGGATGCAGGCACGCCGCAACGCTGGCTACGCACCTCGCCGGAGTTTCCGCTCAAGCGGCTGCTCGCCGCCGGGGTGGGGGACTGTTACGAACTCGGCCGCGTGTTCCGTAATGGCGAGGCCGGTGGCCGCCACAACCCCGAGTTCACCATGCTGGAGTGGTATCGGGTCGGCTGGGATCACCGCCGCTTGATGGGCGAGACCGCCGAGCTGGTGCGCGCCGCGCTGCAGCTGGTCCAGCGCGAGGCCACGTTGGAGGTGATCGATTACCGCGGTCTCTACCAGCGGCACATCGGGCTGGACCCGTTCCAGGCCAGCCTGGAACAGCTGCAGGCGCCGCTGGCCGAGGTCCGCATCGATGCCGATGGGCTCACCCGCGACGACTGGCTCGATCTGCTGATGACCCACTGCATCCAGCCGCACTTCCGTGACGACACCATGACGGTCGTGCATGACTGGCCCGCGACCCAGGCGGCACTGGCCCGGATCCGTCCCGGTACACCGCCCCTGGCCGAGCGTTTCGAGCTGTACCTGGGCAGTGTCGAACTGGCCAATGGCTATCACGAGCTGAACGACGCGGTTGAGCAACGCGCGCGTTTCGAGCGCGACCATGCGATACGCACCGCACGTGGAGACGTGCTGCCGCCGCTGGATGAACACCTGCTCGCAGCGCTGCCGGACCTGCCCGATTGCGCGGGTGTCGCGGTCGGTGTGGACCGCTTGTTGATGGCGATGAACCGCACCGGCCGGATCGCCGATGTGCTGGCTCTGGATTTCGCCCACGCCTGAGGCGTTTTGACGCATTCGCGTCTTGCGCGGCCTGCATGATGATGCTCTGATCACACCGGATGTCCGAAGGTGGTCAGGTGATCGTTCAGGCGTGGCAGGGATCGAGTTGATGAAGCTGTTGGTAGGCGCGGGCATGCCCTTGTGGCCGGTGTTGCTGTGGACTGCGCTGATGCCGGAGACGGCCCTCGCGCAGGCGGGCGGCTATGCCGGCGAAGTGGTGCGCTGCGAATCGCGCGATATGGGATGGGTGCACTGCGATATTCCCACCGAGCGCGGCGTGGATCTGATCCGCCAGCTTTCCGACAACAGTTGTGTGCGTGGCTCGGAGTGGGGCACCGATCGCTCCGGCGTCTGGGTCACCCTGGGCTGCCGCGCTGAGTTCCGCGCACGCACGGCCGTTGCCGCCACCCGCGCCGATGGAGAGCGTCGCACCCGCCGCGTCGTGCGCTGTGAATCCAATGGCCGCCCGCAGAGCTGTCCGGTGGTGTTGCAGGGTGCGCCGGTGCGTCTGCTTCGCCAGCTCACCTCGCTGCCGTGCCGCGAGGGCCACAGCTGGGGCTACCGCCGCAACGAGATCTGGGTGACCCGCGGTTGCCAGGGCGAGTTCGAGGTCGGTGCTGCCGATGGCAGCGGCTTCCTCAACGTGCCGCGCATTCTCGTCTGCGAATCCAAATCCCGTCAGCGCCGCTTCTGTGGTGCCGGGATCACCCACGGTGCCACGCTCAACAAGCAGCTCTCCGGCACGCCCTGCGAGCAAGGCAGCAGCTGGGGCTGGGACAGCCGCGGGGTGTGGGTGGACAAGGGCTGCCGCGCCGAGTTCGCGGTCAACTGAGCACGCGATTCCGCCCGCATCGGCGCGCCGCTACAATGGGCCGATGAACGCATCCACCGATATCGATTACGCCCGTTACGACCATATCCGCCCGATCCTGTGGACCGGCGAGAGCCTGCAGCTGCTCGACCAGCGCAAGCTGCCGTTCATTGTCGAGCACGTGGAGTGCCGCGACAGCGATGCAGTCGCCGAGGCCATCCACGCGCTGACCGTGCGCGGCGCGCCGGCCATCGGCATTGCGGCCGCCTGGGGTGTGGTGCTGGCGGCCAACGAGGTGCAGGCCGATGATGGTGCCCAGGCGCTGCTGAAGCTGGAACCGGCGCTGCAGCGCCTCAATGCCTCCCGCCCGACCGCCGTGAATCTGGCCTGGGCGCTGGCCCGGATGCGCCGCGCGCTGGCCCCGGCCGGTGCCGACTGGCAGCAGGTGCTGGCCGCCGAGGCCCAGGCGATCGCCGAGGAGGACCTGGCTGCCAACCGTCACATGGGCGCGCTGGGCGCTGGCTTGATCGAGGCGGGCAGCGGCGTGCTGACCCATTGCAACACCGGCTCGCTGGCCACCGCCGGCTTCGGTACCGCGCTGGGCGTGATCCGTGCCGGCATGGCCCAGCACCGTATCGCCCGCGTGTTTGCCGGGGAGACCCGGCCGTGGCTGCAGGGCGCGCGCCTGACGGTGTGGGAGCTGCAGCAGGATGGCATCGATGCCACCCTGATCGCCGATTCCGCCGCCTCGCACCTGATGAAGACCGGCGCGGTGCAGTGGGTGATCGTCGGCGCCGACCGCATCTGCGCCAACGGGGATACCGCCAACAAGATCGGCACCTACCAGTTGGCCATCGCCGCCCGCCACCACGGCGTGAAGTTCATGGTGGTGGCGCCGTCCTCCACGGTGGACATGGACACCGCCGACGGCGAGCAGATCGAGATCGAGCAGCGCGACCCGGGCGAGCTGTACGGCGTGGGGGGCACCCGCACCGTGGCCGAGGGCATCGCCGCCTGGAACCCGGTGTTCGATGTCACCCCGGGCAGCCTGATCGATGCCATCGTGACCGAACGCGGGGTGATCCTGAGCCCGACAGTGGCCAACATGCAGGCCGCCTTCGGCTGAGGCCTGCTGCGGCCCGCGCCACGACCAAGGGTCGTGGCCTGCACGGGGTAGCGGCCAACCGTTGGTCGGTACCCACCCCAGCGTCCGGCAACGCCCTCGTAAGTTCCTGATTCTTGCCGGTAAAACCCCCGTAAAAGCAGGCGGAGAACGGCCTGCTGTGGTAGAATCCAACGGTTAATCGAGATTCCGGCGCAACCGCCCCGAAAGGGCGGTCGTGACGGACTGGACCGCTACCAGACAACGGAACCCGAATGGCAGAAACCGCCAAGGAAATCATCCAGGTCAACCTGGAAGACGAGATGCGCAAGAGTTACCTCGATTACGCGATGAGCGTGATCGTGGGGCGCGCACTCCCGGATGCGCGCGATGGCCTCAAGCCGGTGCATCGCCGCGTGCTGTTCGCGATGAGTGAACTCAACGCGCACGCCAACAAGCCTTACTTCAAGTCGGCGCGTATCGTCGGTGACGTCATCGGTAAGTACCACCCGCATGGCGATCAGTCGGTGTACGACACGCTGGTGCGTCTGGCGCAGCCGTTCTCGCTGCGTTACATGCTGGTCGATGGCCAGGGTAACTTCGGTTCGGTCGACGGCGACTCCGCCGCTGCGATGCGATACACCGAAGCCCGCATGTCCAAGCTCACCCATGAGCTGATGGCGGACATCGAGAAGGAAACGGTCGATTTCCAGCCCAACTACGACGAGAAGGAACTGGAGCCGACGGTCATGCCGACCCGGTTCCCGAACCTGCTGGTCAATGGTTCGGCCGGTATCGCGGTGGGCATGGCGACCAACATCCCGCCGCACAACCTGACCGAATCGATCAACGCCTGCATCGCGCTGATCGACAACCCCGAGATCGACGTCGACGGCCTGATGGAGTTCATCCCGGGCCCGGACTTCCCGACCGCAGGCATCATCAACGGCACCGCCGGCATCGTTGCCGGGTACCGGACCGGTCGTGGCCGTGTGCGCATCCGCGCCAAGGCCGAGGTCGAAGTGGCTGACAACGGCCGCGAATCGATCATCGTGACCGAGATCCCGTACCAGGTGAACAAGGCCCGATTGATCGAGAAGATCGCCGAGCTGGTCAAGGAAAAGAAGCTCGAAGGCATCAGTGAACTGCGCGATGAGTCCGACAAGGACGGCATGCGCATCTTCATCGAGATCAAGCGTGGCGAGTCGGCGGAAGTGGTGTTGAACAACCTCTACCAGCAGACCCAGATGGAGTCGGTGTTCGGCATCAACATGGTGGCGCTGGTGGATGGCCGCCCGCAGTTGATGAACCTCAAGCAGATGCTCGAGGCCTTCGTGCGTCACCGCCGCGAAGTGGTCACCCGCCGCACCGTGTTCGAGCTGCGCAAGGCGCGTGCCCGTGCGCACGTGCTGGAAGGCCTGACTGTCGCGCTGGCCAACATCGACGAGATGATCGAACTGATCAAGACCTCGCCGAACCCCACCGAAGCGCGCGAACGCATGCTCGCCCGCCTGTGGGAGCCGGGCCTGGTCGGCTCGATGCTGGGCGCCGCCGGTGCCGAAGCGTCGCGTCCGGATGATCTGCCCAAGGGTGTGGGCCTGCTCGAGGGCGGCTACCAGCTGACCGAGATCCAGGCGACGCAGATCCTGGAAATGCGCCTGCATCGCCTGACCGGGCTGGAGCAGGACCGCCTGACCGACGAGTACAAGCAGCTGCTGGAAGTGATCGCCGGGCTGATCGAAATCCTGGAAGATCCCGACCGTCTGCTGCAGGTCATCCGCGAAGAGCTGATCAACGTGCGTACCGAGTTCGGTGACGAACGCCGCACCGAGATCCGCCACAGCGAAGAAGACCTGGACATCCTCGACCTGATCGCCCCGGAAGACGTGGTGGTCACCCTGTCGCACGCTGGCTATGCCAAGCGCCAGCCGGTCAGCGCCTACCGGGCCCAGCGCCGCGGTGGCCGTGGCCGCAGCGCCGCGTCGACCAAGGAAGAGGATTTCATCGAACAGCTGTGGCTGGTCAACACGCACGATACGTTGCTGACCTTCACCAGCGCGGGCAAGGTATTCTGGCTGCCGGTGCATCAGCTGCCGGAAGCAGGTTCCAACGCCCGTGGCCGCCCGATCATCAACTGGATTCCGCTGGAGGCCGGTGAGCGGGTGCAGGCCGTGCTGCCGGTCCGCGAGTATGCCGAAGGCCAGTTCGTGTTCTTCGCCACCCGCAACGGCACCGTCAAGAAGACCCCGCTCAGCGAGTTCGCCTTCCGTCTGGCACGCGGCAAGATCGCGATCAACCTCGATGAGGGTGACGCGCTGGTCGGCGTCGGCCTGACCGACGGTGAGCGCGACATCCTGCTGTTCGCCTCCAACGGCAAGACCGTGCGCTTTGGTGAGGACAAGGTCCGCTCGATGGGCCGTACCGCTACCGGCGTGCGCGGCATCAAGATGCCCAAGGGTGAGGAAGTGGTCAGTCTGATCGTGGCCGAGAGTGCGGGCGGCAGTGAAGACGAGAACGAGGATGAGAGCCAGGTCGACGAGACCGTGATCGACAGCGGTGATGCCGTGATCGAGAACGGGGCTGACGATGACAACGCGCTGTACATCCTGACCGCGACCGAGAACGGCTATGGCAAGCGCACCCCGCTGCCGGATTACCCACGCAAGGGCCGTGGCACGCAGGGCGTGATCGGCATCCAGACCACCGAGCGCAACGGCAAGCTGGTGCGTGCGGTGCTGATGGGGCCGCGCGACGAAGTGCTGCTGATTTCCGATGGTGGCACCCTGGTGCGCACCCGTGGTTCGGAAATCTCGCGCGTCGGCCGCAACACGCAGGGCGTGACCCTGATCCGTCTGTCCAAGGAAGAGAAACTCCAGGCGGTGGAACGCATGGACGCCTCGCTGGACGAGGGTGTGGAAGAAGAGACACCGGCAGCCATCGAGGCCAGCCCGGCAGTGACACCCCCGGAGGCGTAAGCCCTGCCAGTGGGAGTCACACGGAGAACGCCGGCACACGCCGGCGTTTTTCGTTGTGGGGCAGGGGCTTGCCGGGTTTCATCGTCGGCTGTGCCGACGTTGGCGACCGCTGCAAAGAACGCGCAACGTTCACGACCCCGGTGGGATAAGAGCCGCGGGGCCGGCAGCAATGTCGGCGATCTTCGCGCTCCAGGAGAGACCGATGTCCACCACGACGCAGACCCGCCGCCCCCGCCATTGGCTGGTGGCTGTGCTGGCCATTGTCATTCTGTTGCTGGGGGTTGTATTCACCGCAGGGGGCGCTTGGCTCGCCAGCCTCGGTGGTTCCTGGTACTACGTGCTGGCCGGTGTCGGCCTGTTGATCTCTGGCGTACAGCTGTGGCGGGGCCGTTACAGCGGCGCGCTGTGGTTTGCGCTGGTGTTCGTCGGCACGCTGCTGTGGACATGGTGGGAGTCGGGCAGCAACTACTGGCGCTGGGTACCGCGCCTGGGCCTGATCGTGGCCATCGGCTTCGTGCTGTCGCTGCTGTTGCCCACGCTGGATCGCCCGGTCTCACGCAAGGTCTCGCGTGGCATCGCCGGCGTGCTCGCGCTCGTGTTCGTCGCGGCCTTCACCCTGGCCTTCGTGCCGCACGGCGTTACCGCCGCCGAGGGCGCGTTCCCCGAACCGATGACCAGCACCGGCCTGGCACCGACCGCCGATGCGCCCCTGCAGCCGGCCGACCGCCCGGTGGATGGCGACTGGGCCGCCTATGGCCGCAACAATGCCGCCACGCGCTTCTCGCCGCTGCAGCAGATCACCCCGGATAACGTGGCCAAGCTGGAGCAGGCCTGGTTGTTCCGCACCGGTGATCTGCCGGAGAAGCGCTGGGGCGCGGAAACCACGCCGCTGAAAGTCGGCGACAGCCTCTACCTGTGCACCGCGCGCAATCAGCTGGTCGCGCTTAACGCGGCCGATGGCACCGAGCGCTGGCGCTACGACCCGAAGATCAAGGACACGTCCATTCCGTACACCGCGGCCTGCCGTGGCGTCTCCTATTACGAAGTGCCGGCCACCGCGCAGGACACCGCGCTGAACGATGTCGCCGCCGATCTTGCCGTCCCCAGTGGCGTGCCGGTGCTGACCCAGGTGCCGCGCGGCGCCTGTGCCGCCCGCATCATTGAAGGCACCCTGGATGGCCGCCTGATCGCGGTCGATGCCGCCACCGGCAAGCTGTGCACAGGCTTCGGCAACAACGGTCAGGTGGACATCACCGTTGGCATGGGCGACAGCCCCGCCGGCTATGTCTCCATCACCTCGCCGCCGGCGATCGTGCAGGGCGTGATCGTGACCGGCCACCAGGTGCTGGATGGCCAGCGCCGCGACGCCCCCTCGGGCGTGATCCAGGCCTACGATGCCGTGACCGGCAAGCTGCGCTGGGCGTGGGATATGGTCCGCCCGGAACGCAACGGCGCACCGCCGGCCGGCGAGACCTATACCCGCGGCACCCCGAACATGTGGACCACCGCGACCGGTGACGACGAACTCGGCCTGGTCTACCTGCCGATGGGCAACTCGGCCGGCGATTACTGGAGTGGCTCGCGCACCGAGAACGAAAACAGATACGCCACGTCGCTGGTCGCCATCGACGTCAACACCGGCAAGCCGGCCTGGCACTTCCAGGCCGTGCGCAAGGACGTCTGGGATTACGACATGGGTTCGCAGGCGACCCTGATCGACTACCCGACCGCCGCCGGCAAAGTCCCGGCGCTGCTGCTGCCGACCAAGCAGGGCGACATGTACATCCTCGACCGCCGCACCGGCAAGCTGCTGACCCCGGCCGAAGAGCGCAAAGTGCCCACCGGCGGCGTCGAGCCGGAGCAGCGTTCCCCGACCCAGCTGTTCTCGCTGTATCACACGCTGCGCAAGCCGGACCTCACCGAGCGCGACATGTGGGGCATGACCCCGATCGATCAGCTGGTGTGCCGCATCCAGTTCCGCGAGGCCAGCTACGAAGGTTTCTACACCCCGCCGACCGCGGACCGTCACTCCATCGAATATCCCGGCTACAACGGTGGCTCGGACTGGGGCAGCGTGGCCGTGGATCCGCGCCGCGGCGTGATCGTGGCCAACTACAACGACATGCCCAACTACAACCGGCTGGTGCCGCGCGAAAAGGCGGACAAGCTGGGTTGGGTGCCGCGCGAGGAGATCACCGCCGACAAGGGCGGTGCCGAAGGCGCAGGCGATCCGCAGGTGGGCACGCCGTACGCCATCGACGTCAACGCTGGCTGGCGCCTGCCGTTCACCAAGCTGCTGTGCAAGGAGCCGCCGTACGGTGGCATCCGCGCGGTCGACCTGCGTACCGGCAAGACCCTGTGGGACCGCCCGTTCGGCAGCGCCCGTGGCAATGGCCCGTTCGGCATCCGCTCCGGCCTGCCGATCGAGATCGGCACGCCGAACAACGGTGGCTCGGTGGTCACCGCCAGCGGACTGATCTTCATTGCGGCCGCGACCGACGATCTGCTGCGCGCGATCGACCTGAAGACCGGCAAGGAACTCTGGCACGCCAAACTGCCGGCCGGTGGGCAGGCCAACCCGATGATCTATGAATTTGGCGGGCGCCAGTACGTGGTCATCATGGCCGGTGGCCACCACTTCATGGAGACCCCGGCCGGCGATTACGTGATCGCTTACGCGCTGCCCAAAGGGTGAGGGCAGCACCCGGCGCTACACCGGTACCCGCACCATCTTCCGCATCAGATGTTCCACCACACCTGATGGATCCACGGTGCGGCCCACATGCGTGCTCGACATCTGCACCACCGAGCTGCGTTTGGCGGTCAAGAAATGGAAACGTGCACGCGCCGGCAACTGCGCGATGGGGCCTGCGTTCGCATCGCCGCGGCAGATTGCCACGATGGCATCCAGCCACGGCTGCAGCCCTTCAATATCCAGGGCGGGCGCGAAGGCGCGCAGCCGTTCCAGATCCAGTTCGATCGCCGCTTCCAGGTGCTTGGCGCCCGGGCAGGACACGATGACCCCGACGTTGATGAACTCTTCGCGTTCCACGCGGGGCACCACGCGGATCACCGCATAGTCATACGTGTGCAGTGTGGGCACGGACGGCCTCCTGTACAAAGGCCGCGCGAACGCGAAGGCGGTGTTGCAGGTAATCGACATAGGCCTGGCGGTAGGCGGCCGGGCTGTCGAACACGGGTTCATCCACCAGCCAGCTGTCCGGCACCAGGCCGACGATGCGTTCGATCTCCGCATCGGGCAGCATCACCGCAAGACCGGCATCGACCTCGGCAATCTGCGTGGCGAAGGGCAGCAGTACATGATCGCGGATCAGCACGAAGGGCTTCTTGCAGGCCTCGCCCGCACTGGCCCAATCGTGATGGAAGTACATCGCTGCACCATGGTCGATCAGGTACAGCTTGCGATGCCACACCATCAGGTTGGGATTGCGCGCGGTGCGGTCCACGTTGCTGGTGAACGCATCGAACCACACGATCTTCGAGGCGAGTTCCGCATCGGGCTGCATCGCGGCCGGGTCGTAGTTGATCGCGCCGGGCAGGTAATCACTGCCCAGGTTCAGGCCTTCGCTGGCGCGGATCAGGTCCTGGATCTCCGGGTCCGGCTCGGTCCGCGCGAACTCGCGGTCGAGCTCGACGAACACGATCTCGGGGATCGGCAGGCCCAGCGTCCGCGCGATCTCGCCGGCGATCAGCTCGGCGATCAGGGCCTTCGGCCCTTGGCCAGCGCCGCGGAATTTGAGCACCACCATGCCGTCGTCGTCGGTCTCGACCACGGCGGGCAGGGAGCCGCCTTCGCGCAGCGGGGTGACATAACGAAGGGCGTGCACGGTTCGCACAGCGGCACCCGGAAGCAATGGAACGACAAGGGTACCGCACCGCGATACCGGTCTCGATGGCCGCCTGCGGCAGGCTTTGCCGGATCAGGTGAAAAGCCGCCGGCCATTTCTTCTGGCCCATCCTCGGGAAGGACGGCAGTGCTAGATTCGAGACGTGCCGACCGACGACCCTGCCGCGCCGGCTCCCACCATATCCAAGGGGACACGCATGCTTGCTCGTACGTTCTGGTCCACGGCGTTCACCGTGACAGCCTTCGCCACGCTGGGCACGATGCCGGCCCATGCCAGTGGCTACGCCACACCACCGGAGCGCCTGCTCAAGGTGCTCAAGGCACCGCCGCCGCCGATACCCAGTGTCGACCCGACCGGCCAGCGCCTGCTGCTGACGACCACGCAGACCTATCCCTCGATCACCCGCGTTGCCCAGCCGTACCTGAAGCTGGCCGGTGTGCGCCTGGAGCCCAAAAACCGCAGCCGCCACGACACGCCCGGCGGCTATGGCATTCCGCCGTGCGTGGGCGACTTCACCGTGGTGGAGACCGCCACCGGCCGCTCCACCAAGGTCGCCTTGCCCAGCGGTTGCGCCGGCATGGCGCTGTGGTCGGCTGACGGCCAGCGCTTCGCGTTCCAGAACGTGGCCGATGACAGCGTGCAGCTGTGGGTCGGCGATGCGGCCACCGGTCAGGTCCGCCAGGTGCCGAAGGTGGCGCTCAATCCGATTTTTGGCAGCACCGTGCAGTGGCTCGGTGGCAGCCAGCAGCTGCTGGTCAAGCTGGTACCCGCAAAGCAAGGTCCGGCGCCAAGCGCCGAAGGGGCGATCGGCCCGGACATCCAGGAATCGCTGGGGACGGCGGGCGAAAGCAGTACCTACGAAGCCCGCGATACGCTGACCAGTGCGTACGACGAGGCGCTGTTCGCCTATTACGGCCAGTCGCAGCTGGCGGTCGTGGATACCACCTCCAACACCGTGCGCACCGTGGGTGCCCCGGCGTTGCTGGACAGCGTCGGGGCCGCACCGGATGGCGTGCATGTGCTCACCAGCACGCTCAAGGCACCGTTCTCGCACGCGGTGACCTACCAGCGTTTCGCCAATGACGTGACGGTGCTGGATATTGCCCGCGGCCGCAGCACGCCGATTGCCAGCCTGCCGCTGGCCGACCGCGTACCCGTGCACGGCGTGCCGGAAGGCCCGCGCGATTTCGATTGGCGCGCGACCGATCCGGCCACGCTGGTGTATGCCGAAGCCTTGGACAAGGGCGATTGGAAAGTCACCGTGCCGCATCGTGACCGCGTGCTGATGCTCAAGGCCCCGTTCACCGCCAAGCCTACCGAGATCGCCCGTACCGCGCAGCGTTTCGAAGGCCTGGCCTGGACCGCGCAGCCTGACGTTGCTTTCCTGGATGAGAACGACGAGAACCGCCACTGGCGCCAGACCCGCATCGTCAACGTGGACAACCCAAAGCAGGAAGGTCGCCTGCTGTGGGATCTCTCCAGTGATGAGCTGTACGAGGACCCGGGCAATTTCGTGTACCAGCGCCTGCCCACCGGTGCCTACGTGGTGCGCCAGGAAGGCAACAGCGTGTTCCTGCGCGGGCAGGGTGCTTCGCCGCAGGGGGATCGTCCCTTCCTGGATGCACTCAACCTCGGCAGCCTGAAAACCGAGCGCCTGTTCCGCAGCGATGCCGATGCCTATGAGCAGTTCATCGGCTTCAGCGCGATGCCTGGCCACCTCCTCACGTGGCACCAGTCGGTGACCGATGCACCGAATGCGTTCGTGCGCCTGTTGGGCGAGCGGGTCGCCGCCGCCACGCCGGGCGAAGCGCAGTTCGCGTCGAAGCCGGACGCACTGACCCACCTGGTGGACCCGACCCCCGAAGTGCGTCAGATCAAGAAGCGCCTGGTGACCTACAAGCGCGCCGATGGCGTGGACCTGTCGTTCACCCTGTACACGCCGCCGGGGTACAAGGAAGGCCAGCGCGTCCCAGCGATTCTCTACGCGTACCCGGCCGACTTTGCCAACGCGGCGCAGGCGGGGCAGGTGTCCGGTTCGCAGCAGACCTTCACCCGCCTGGCGCCGTACCGGCTGATGCTGCTGGCCGGCTACGCGATCATTGACAACGCCTCGTTCCCGATCGTCGGCGACCCGAAAACCGCCTACAACACGTATCTGGAACAGCTTGAAGCCGATGCGAAGGCCGCAGTGGACAAGGCCGTGGAGCTGGGCGTGGTCGACCGCAACCGGATCGGTGTCACTGGGCACAGCCATGGGGGCCTGATGACCGCCAACCTGATCGCGCATACCGACCTGTTCAAGGCCGGGGTCGCCACCAGCGGCTCGTACAACAAGACCTTCACCCCGTTCGGGTTCCAGAACGAACGTCGCTCGGTCTGGCAGGCGCAGGACGTGTACCTGAAGGCCTCGCCGTTCTTCTACGCCGACAAGATCAAGCTGCCGCTGCTGCTGGTCCACGGCGAGGATGACGCCAACCCGGGCACTGAGCCATTCCAGTCGCGCAAGCTGTTCCAGGCGATCCGCGGCAATGGCGGCACCACCCGCCTGGTGATGCTGCCGCACGAACCGCATTGGTACACCGCGCTGGAATCCAATGAGCAGCTGGTGTCGGAAATGCTGACCTGGTTCGACACCTATGTGAAGAATGCGCCGCCGGCCAAGCGCTGAGGCGAGACATTGGTAGCGCCGCTCATCAGTGAGCCGCGATACGCATCAGAACCACGGCCGCCCTCAATGGGCGGCCGTTCTGCATTCCTGGGCGGGGGATGGAATTACACTCGGGTCAGACCACAAGGACGCAGGCATGGATATCCAGTCTTGGGGACCGGCGGGCAGCGGGATCGTTGGCGGCATCATCGCCACATGGCTCGTCGCGTACTGGGCGAGGGGACTGCAGACGCACTACCGTGGCTGGTCCAGGGCCTCGCTGCGGCGCCGTCACCGCACCACGATCCGGGTCGCCAACATCCTGTTTTTCGTGGGGCTGTTCAGTGGCTTGGCCCTGTACCCGCTGGGCGGATTTGCCCACAACGATCACCGGCCGGCGTTCCTCGGCTTCGGGCTTGCCTCGCTGTTGCCCCTGCTGGCACTGGTCGTCATTCCGTTCCTGACCGGCCGAAGCATACGGGAAGCGTTCGTTGCCTTCGCGATCGGCCAAGGGGCGCCGGTATGGGCCACCTATCTGCCGCTGGCTGGCGGCCTGGTCTGCCTGGTCGTGGCACTGGTGGGCTTTCTTCCCATCGGCCGTTGAGATGGCGGACCGACGCGCGACGGGTGGACCTCGCCCGGCCCGGCAGGCAAAGTGCGCTTCAAGGGGATGCCGGGGACCGGGGAGCGAGGGATCGAATGCAGCAGACACCATTACAACCCACCGGTCCCGCCACGCGGCGTCGGTGCAGCCGCTGGCTGTTCGTCCTGGCAGCGCTGGCGTTCGCCCCGCTCATGGCGGTGGCGCAGACCGCTCCCGCGCCCGTTGATTCCGCAACGCAGGTTCCCGACCGCCCCCGCACCTGCCTGGTCCTTGGCGGTGGCGGTGCCCGCGGCGCGGCCCATATCGGCGTGCTCAAGGTGCTCGAGCGCGAGCGCGTACCGATCGACTGCATCGTCGGCACCTCGATGGGCGCGGTGGTCGGCGGCTTGTATGCCTCCGGCTACACGGCCGACGAGATCGAGGCGGTGCTGGACCGGATCGACTGGGCCGAGGTGCTGCGCGACAAACCGCCACGCGATGAGCGCAGCATGCGCCGCAAGGAAGATGACCTGCGCCTGCTCGGCGGCGTCGAAGTAGGCCTGAGCAACGGCAAGATCGCGTTCCCGCAGGGGCTGATCCAGGGCCAGAAGCTGGAGATGCTGCTGCGCCGCCTGCTGCTGCCGACCTGGCAGGTGCGCGACTTCGATCATCTGCCGATTCCGTTCCGGGCCATCGCCACCGATATCGTCAGCGGCGAAAAGGTGGTGTTCGCACAGGGCGATCTGGCCTTGGCCATCCGCGCGAGCATGTCGGTGCCGGGCGTGTTCGCGCCGGTGCGCTATGAGGACCATCTGCTGGTCGATGGCGGTGTGGTAGACAACGTCCCGATCGATGAGGCGCGGCGGCTGGGCGCGCAGCGGCTGATCGTGTCGCGGGTCGGCTCGCCGCTGATGACCGAAGCGCAGCTGGATTCACCCTTGGCGATCAGTCACCAGATGGCCAGCGTGCTGATGCAGCGCGAAGTACTGGCGCAGTTGGCCACGCTCGGGCCACAGGATCTGCTGATCACACCGCCGCTGGGCGATATGGGCAGCCAGGATTTCAACCGCTCACCACAGGCGGTCGGCGTCGGTGAGCAGGCCACGCAGGCCGAGGTCGCGGCAGTTCGTCGCTTCCAGGTGGATCACACCCGCTACGCCGCCTTCCAGCGCCAGCATCGGCCGCCGGCATATGAAGCGCCGATCGTGGCCTTCATCGATGTGCTGCGCGATAAGACACGTACCGCGCGCTATATCGAGCAGCGCCTGAAGCCGGAGGTCGGCCAGCCGCTGGCGCCGGACCGCGTGGAGCAGAACGTGGCCACGGCCTACGGCGAAGGCCGCTACCAGCAGGTGCAGTGGCGGCTGGAAGAGCGCGACGGGCAACAGGGCCTGGTGCTTGCACCGCAGGACAAACGTTGGGGTCCGGATTTCCTGCATTTCGCGCTGCGCCTGTCCGATGATTTCGACGGCAGCAGCAACTACCAGCTCATCACCGAGCTGACCCGTACCGGCCTCAGCGAGCAGGGCGCGGAGCTGAAACTGCGCGTGGGGCTGGGCGAAGTCGAAGAGGCCTTCGCCGAGTACTACCGGCCGTTCGGCAGCAGTGGCCGGCATGCGCTGTCCACCTATGCCAAGTACCGCGCCACCGATCTGGACCTGGCCCTGATGCGCGGCGGCGCACTCGCCGAGTTCCGCTACAGCCAGTGGCTGGGCGGGCTACGCTGGGCATATTCGCCACATCCGGATTGGGAAATCGCGCTGTTCGGCGAGCGTGGCCGTGAGCGCCTGCGCCTGGACGTCGGCAACCCGACCGAGCTGGGCAATTACCGCGCGGACATGGGCAGCCTCGGTTGGCAGCTTCGGCACGATTCGATCGACAGTTCGGCTTTCCCGAGTCGCGGCCAGCGCCTGTCGCTCACGCGCCAGCACTATCTCGATGCACTGGGCGCCGACAATTCGGCGGCGGTCACGCGGGTGCAGTGGGATGGGGCATGGGCGCACGGTCACAACCGCTGGCTGGGGGGCCTGCGCGCCTCCTCCGCACACGGTGGCGATGATCTGCTGGCCACCTACGGTTTCCTGGGTGGGTTGGGAAATCTGTCCGGCTATCCGGAAGAATCCATCTTCGCGCCACAGACCGCGCTGGCGAGAGTGGTGTACTACCGCCGCGTCGCGCACGCGGATTCGCTGCTGACCATCCCGTTGTATGTCGGCGGCAGTGTGGAGTGGGGCGGATTCTGGCAGCGCCGCGAGGATGTCAGCCTGGATGGCATGCAGACCGCAGGCAGCCTGTTCGTCGGTGCCGATACGTTCCTGGGACCGGTGTTCCTCGGCTACGGCCGCGCGCAGGGTGGGCACACTTCGTTCTATCTGACCTTTGGCTCACTGCTGCGGACGCTGGATGGGTTCTGATGGGTTCTGCGCTTTATCCTGTGCAGCCATGTTGTTGGTGTGATGCCGATGAAATCGATGTTCCTGGCCGTGGTGCTCCTGCTGTCTGCCGGCCACGTGCATGCCGCTGATGCACCGTCGCTGCCCGCAGCGTGGACGCAGATCGGCATCACCGTCGGCATGCCATACGCGCAGGCCAAGGCGCTGCTCATCAAGGCCGGATGGCTCGCATCCGCGCCCGACAACGAGGGCACGCCCGTCTTTGCCGCGCATCCGGAGGTGGATTGCGGGCAGGGCTGGGACGCGATCTGCTCGGCAGGCTTCCATCGCAGAAACGAGGCTTACGGGTTGGTGCTCACACCGACCGATGACGACAAACTGCTGGTGCAGGGCGTCTTCTGAATGGAGTGACACGGATGTCCAAACCTGACGTGGTGGTATTCGATTTCGACTTGACGCTGACCGGATGGGAGACCGCAAGCCGGTTCTTCAAAACGCTGCTGCGACGCCAGCCGTGGCGGATCGCCGGTGTGGTGCTGGCGCTGCCGGTGCTGGTTCCGCTTTGGGCGCTGCCGCACACGCGGCGGCTGCCCGTCCGCTTCGCGGTCTGGATGGCCACGTTCGGACGTAGCGGTGAGGCACTGGCTGCGCTTGCGGTCGCGCATGCCGACGAGGTGTTTGGCGGACCGGAGCCGGTGTTCCTGACGCAGGGCGTGGAACGGCTGCGCGACCATCTCGCGCAGGGCGACCAGGTGGTCATCGCCACGGGGTGTTGGGAGCCGCTGGCGCAGGCGCTGCTCGAACGCGAGGGTCTGCAGGACGTCCCATTGGTCGCCTCCACCCTGCGCCCCTGCCTGGGAGGGTGGGTCAGCGAGCGGCATTGCCTGGGTGAGAACAAGATTCCGATGCTGGCCGAGCGCGGTTATCCGCCGCCGTGGCGCGTCGCCTACACCGACCACTGCGCCGATCTGCCGCTGTTGCGCAACAGCGCGCAGTGGTATCTGGTCAGCCCGGGGGAGGAGTGCCTGCGCCTGATCGAACAGACAATGATGACCAAGGCGCAGATCCTTCCCTGGCGCGACGCCTGAGCGCTCCTGTCACTGCGCGACCAGCGCGAGCCTCAGTCCTCTTTCATCGCCACTTCCGCCGCAAGCAACGCCTGCGCGGCCGTGCTCAGTTCCGGCGAAGGCACGATGGGCGCGCCGATGGCCTCCATCATCTGATCGGTGGAGACGAACCGGCGATGCCGGCGGTCGTAGATGCCGGTGATCAGCAGGGCACGCGTGGCGACCTTTTCCTCGTCGCCGATCAGCACCCGCTGCTCCATGATGATGCGCGTGCCGACCCAGCCGGCCAGCCGCGTCTCCAGCACGAAGCGCTGGAACGGCTTGAGCTCGCGCCGGAACTGGATGCTGCCGCCACTGACGATCGGGGCCCACTTCGAGCGCCATGCCACCCGGCCCAGGCCCATGCGGAATACCAGATCGAGCCGGCCCAGGTCGAAGATCGTCCAATAGCGGCCGTTGGTCATGTGCAGGTTGCTGTCGATGTCGTTGGGCAGCACCCGGAAGGTCAATCGCGACACGGCCAGCGGGGCGGTGAGTTTGGCTCGGAACGGCGAGGACAGTAGCAGGAACAGCAGGCGGAACCAGAGATTCATGGGCGTGGGTGCTCATCTATAACAGTTGTCATAATTCAAATACGCTAATCTATGACACTCGTCTTAGCAAGGAGTCCGGCCCATGAGCGCACGTCATTCCGATGCACCGCAGCGCGTTGTGGCTGCGGCCGCGGAAATGCTGGCCACCTACGGACTCAATGCCTCCAGCGTCCGCGAGGTCGCCAAGCGCGCGCAGGCGCCGTTCGGTTCTACGTATCACCACTTCCCGGGCGGCAAGCAGCAGGTGCTGGCCGAAGCCACGACATTGGCGGGTGCCAAGGTGGATGCGCTGCTCGATACCTGCCTGCAGGGAGCGGCCCCCGAGGGGCTGCACCTGTTCCTGGCCGCGTGGCGCGAGCGCTTGATCCGTTCGGATTTCCACGTGGGCTGCCCGGTGCTCGCGGCGGCGGTCGAAGAGCCGATCGACGATGCCCCCGACGATGCACGGCGGGCCGCGGCCGAGGTATTCGCGCGCTGGGAAGCCCGGCTGACGGAAGCGCTGAGCCGCGGTGGTCGCTCGCCCGAGCAGGCCAATGGCATTGCCACCATGATCATCGCCAGCATCGAAGGCGCGGTGGCGATGAGCCGGGCCACGCGTGACATCGGCCCGTTCGATCGCGTCGCAGCGCAGCTTGTTTCCCTGGTCGCCGATCGCTGAGACTGTCGGCCTGCCGCAACCGGAGTGCCGCGCTTTGACCGCCTTGATCCGTTCCACCGTGTTTGCCGCGACGCTTGCCGCATGCGCCCTGCATCCGAGTGCGCACGCGCAGGAATCGCCTGCGACCAACCCGTTGTATCGGGTGCCTGCCGACCAGGCGACGCCCGCGCAGGTCACGGAGATGCAGCAGCGCCTGCTGGACTGGCCGCAACTGCAGCGCTACCGGGCCGAGAATGCGGCGTTGGCGCCGGTCGCGCCGGGGACCAAGCGCGTGGTGTTCTACGGTGACTCGATCACCGAAGGCTGGGGGCCAACCGGCAGTGAGCGTTTCTTCCCGGGCAAGCCCTA
Source organism: Stenotrophomonas sp. PS02301 (assembly GCF_029959485.1). NCBI lineage: Bacteria > Pseudomonadati > Pseudomonadota > Gammaproteobacteria > Lysobacterales > Lysobacteraceae > Stenotrophomonas > Stenotrophomonas sp. PS02301. The sequence goes on along the minus strand of NZ_JASCOO010000052.1, from coordinate 3,214 downwards.
CGTCAACCGCGGCATCTCCGGGCAGACCACGGCGCAGATGCTGCTGCGCTTCCAGCAGGATGTCATCGCCCTGAAGCCGGCGGTGGTGGTCATCCTCGCCGGCACCAACGACATCGCGGGCAACACCGGGCCGACCACGCAGGCGATGATCGAAGACAATCTGCACGCGATGGTGGAACTGGCGCAGGCGCACAACATCCGCATCGTGCTGGCGTCTGTCCTGCCGGTCAGCGACTACCCGTGGCAACCCGGCGTGCAGCCTGCGGGCAAGGTGACGGCGCTCAACCGGGCGTTGCGTGCTTACGCGGAGGAGCAGGGGCTGGTCTATCTGGATTACCACACCGCCATGACCAACAAAGACGGCGGCCTCGACCCGCAACTGGCCGCCGATGGCGTGCATCCCACGCCGGCAGGTTATGCGCGGATGGTACCGTTGGCCGAAGCGGCGATCGCGCGGGCGCAGGCGCGTTGACGATGAACAATCCCTACTCGGTGGCGGTACGAGCCTCGCTCCCGCCTGCCTCGCGCGGCTACGGCCTGCTGGCGGTGGGCGTGCTGAGCAGTGGCTTGACCGCGATCGTGATGACCGCCATCGGGTTCTTTGTGGTGCCGCAGTTCCAGGAGGTGTTCACCAGCTTCGGCGTGGCGCTGCCGTGGCTCACGCGCGCGCTGATCCACGGGTATGGCTGGGCCTGGATCGCGCCGGTGCTGGTGCTGCTGCAGTGGTTTCGCGGCCCGGGCGGCCTGTATCGCCCCCATCTGGCGGCCGTGCTGGGCGTGCTGGCGATGCTGGGCGGTGCGCTGGTGACTGTGTTCGGGCTGTATCTGCCGATGTTCCAGATCGGCGCGGTGGTGTGAGGCACCGCGCCGTCCGCAGCGCTCAATCGAAGCGCCAACGCACCCCGGCGTACACACCACGCCCATCACCGGGCGTCGAGCGCGCGACATCCTTGCCCGCGTCGTCGTAGCCCGGCGTGACCGTGGCGGCGTAGTGGCGGTCGGTGAGATTGCGCAGCTCCGCCCAGGCCTGCCAGCGGCCGCCGGGGGCGTCGTAACCGATGCGGGTGCCGAAGATGACGTGACTATCAGCGGCCATGCTGTTGGCATAGTCGACGAACATTTTCGACGCGTACTCGGTGTTCAGCCCGGCGTAGAAGCCGGCCGGGTGGTCGTAGCGCAGTTCGGCCTGGTAGTAGTGGCGCGGCAGGCCGGGCAGGCGATTGCTGCCGAAGCGCGCATCATCGCGGTAGCGGAAGTCGCTGAAGGTGTAAGCCTGGCGCAACGACAGCCGCCCGCCGACGCCTTGCCACAGCGCACTGTCCAGACCAGCTTCGATGCCGCGGTGCACGGTCGGGCTGGCGTTGGATTCGGCGATGAACAGGTTCGGCACCGGCTGCACTTCCACGGTGAGCAGTTCGTGGTTGAGGCAAGCGTAATAGCTGGTCAGCTCCCAGCGGCCGAGTGCGCTGTCGCCGCGTGCGCCGAGTTCCAGCGTGGTCGCGGTCTGGTTGTCCAGGTTCACCGGCGCGCGCTGGCGGCCCGTGGAGGCACCGTTGCCGGCGGCGAAATACTTGTTCGAGCCCCAGATCATCGACCACGGATGCGCAGGTTCCACCGAGCGGCTCAGGTTGCCGAACCACTGCGTCTGCGGCGTCTGCTGCCAGGTGAAGCCCAGCCGCGGCGCATAGTCCCATTGGCGCTCGGACAGCCGTTCCGGCGTGGCCGGCCAGGTGACCTGCACATCGCGGCGGGTGTGGATCAACGCCATGCCGGTCTGCAGGCGCAGCGTGTCGCTCAGCGCCAGATCATTGCCGATGTGCAGCACGCTGTCGGTGCCGTAATGTTCAACGTCGCGGGTGTGCGTGCCGGCCGCATACCCGTTGCTGGAAAAGCGCAGGGTCTCGCGCACGTTGGCATCCAGATCGTGGGTGACGCGCAGGCCGATCGTGGTCACGCTGTCATGCCCGAACAGCGCGTGCCGGCGGCGGTAGTCGAGCGTGCCGTTGAGGTTGGCGTAGTCCAGCTGCTGGCGGTACAGGCTCTCGTTCAAGTCCATCGGGTACTTGTGGTACACGAGGCCGGCCTGCAGCGACGAATCTGCATCGATGGTGTAGGTGGTGGTATTGCCGACCCACGTGCTGCCCGGCTGCGGGCGGCGTGCGTCGATGGCCACGTTGGCCGGGTTGGCGGCGCGGGGATCGTTGCGGATCTGCGCGCGGGTCAGGCGTCCCGGAGTTTCGTGATCGGTCTCGCGGTAGCGCAGGAAGAAGCGCGTTTCCAGATCCGGGGTGAGCTGCCAGCCGAGGTTGGCCACCGCACCCTTGCCCTTGCCGGCGGCGTGCTGCTGATAGCCGTCGTACTCGGTGTCGGTGTAGGCGATGAAGTAATCGACAGCGTCCCGCACGCCACCCAGGCTGATCCCGCGCTTCTGGTAGCCGCGTGCGCCAGCTTCGTAGTGCAGCTCCAGCCCGGGCGTATCGCGGCCACTGCGGGTGATGTAGTTGATCGCACCGCCCAAGGCCAGCGCGCCGCGCTCGAACCCGTTGGCGCCGCGCAGGACCTCGACGCGGCTCAGCCACAGCGGCTCCAGCAGCTCGTAAGGCGTGCCACCCGGGCCGGTCAGCGGCAGGCCATCCAGCGAGACCGACAGGCCGGAGGCATGCGCACCCGGCGCCCGGTTGAGGCCCGAGCCGCGGATGGAGACCTTGACGCCTTCATTGCCTGCGCTCTGCGCGCTGATGCCGGGCTGATAGGCAAGCACATCGGCAGTGCCGCCGACGCGGCCCTGGCCGACCTGCGTCATATCGACAACGTTACCTGCGCCGGGGACCCGGTCGAGCGCGCGGCGCACAGCCTCGGTGGCATCGGCGGCGGTGACGGTGACCGCGTCCAGGGTGACTGCCTGGCCGGCGGGCGCGGCATGGGCGGTGTCGGTGGCGGCAAGGCTGGCCAGCAAGGCAGCCGCGAGCAGGGACAGGGCAGGGGCGGTGTAGCGATTCGGGAGGGTGGTCATTCGTTCGCGATATCAGTGCGGACACGGCCCACGTCGCCGCGGCACCCTGTCAACTTCATGTGGGGCGCGCAAGTTAACAGGATGTTGCGGGTTCGTCACCCTTGTGGGGCGTGTGGGTGACGAACGCCGACGGCGGGATGTCCGTAGTGGCGGCCGCCGGGCGCGCCGCCCCGCGAAAACCCCCCCCCGCCCCGGGGCACC